>JANXVP010000369.1 GCA_025351615.1 Ramlibacter sp.
GCAACAGCCAGATAAAGTCCCTTGACGCGCAGGCTGGGCAGTCCGAACAGGATGCCGAATGCCGTTGCGCAAAGCCCCCCGAGGATCAGGGCAACGACCAGCGGCATGCCCGGGACCCGGACAAAGAAATTGAACGCGCCATATGCGCCGACGGCCATGAAGGCGCCGGAGCCGAGCGAGATCTGGCCGCAGTAGCCAACCAGGACGTTCACGCCGAGCGCCGCCAGCGACATGATCAGGAACGGGATCAGGATGGCGCGGAACATGTAGTCGCTCGCCAGGCTGGGGACGAGGGCAAAGGCCACGATCAGCAGCAGCAGGATGAACACGCGATCCTGCGCGATCGGAAAGATCTGCTGGTCGGCGCGGTAGCTGGTCTTGAACTGGCCGTTTTCTCTGTAGATCATGGACTTAATCAGTTGGGGTCGGAGCACATTTGCTACGCAAATCGTGATCTGACCTGCAAGGTTTCATACTCGATCGATAATCTTCTCGCCGAATAGGCCCTGCGGCCGGATCAGCAGCACGCCCAGCGCGAGCACGTAGGCGAACCAGATCTCGATGCCCCCGCCGACCATCGGCCCGAGATAGACCTCCGACAGTTTTTCGCCGACACCGATGATCAGGCCGCCAAGAATCGCGCCCGGCACTGAAGTCAGTCCCCCCAGAATCACCACCGGCAAAGCACGCAGAGCGACCGTCGCCAGCGAGAACTGCACCCCCAGCTTGCTGCCCCAGATCATCCCGGCCACCAGCGCGACCACGCCTGCGACGCACCAGACGATCACCCAGATCCGGCCCAGCGGAATACCGATCGATTGCGCCGCCTGGTGGTCATCGGCCACCGCCCGCAACGCGCGGCCGGTACCGGTCTTCTGGAAGAACAGGCTGAGCAGAACAACCAGCACCGCGGCGATGAGTGCAGCGTACAGATCCTCCTTGTTGATCAGGATGCCGCCAGCGAACACCTTGTCCAGCACGAAGACCGGATCTTTCGGCATGCCGATGTCGATCTTGTAGATGCTGCTGCCGAACATCGTCTGCCCGAGGCCCTCGAGGAAGTAAGCGATGCCCAGCGTGGCCAGCAGCAGCGTTGCACCTTCCTGGTTGACCAGGTGCCGCAGCACCAGTCGCTCAACGAGCCACGCGACCACGAACATCAGCACCCCGGCCAGCAAAAAGGCCAGTGTGTCCGCAGCGGCCCTGTTCGACAGTCCGGTCCATTGCGGAATCCATTCGGAGAAGCGCGCCATCGCCAGCGCCGCGAACAGCACCATCGCGCCCTGGGCGAAATTGAAGACACCCGAGGCCTTGAAGATCAGGACGAAGCCGAGCGCGACGAGCGAATACAGCATGCCTGCCATCAGGCCGCCGAGCAGGGTTTCAAGGAAAAATGCCATGTCGATCGGGCCCTGAGCGGTCAGTGGGTGGTGCCGAGGTAGGCCCGGATCACGTCTTCATTGTCCCGCACCTCGCCCGGGGTGCCGTCGCCGATCTTTCTGCCGTAGTCCAGCACGACGACGCGGTCGCTGATGTCCATGACAACTCCCATGTCGTGCTCGATCAGGACGACAGTCGTGCCGAACTCGTCGTTGACGTCGAGGACGAAGCGGCACATGTCCTGCTTTTCCTCCACGTTCATGCCGGCCATGGGCTCGTCGAGCAGCAGCACCTGCGGCTCCATCGCCAGCGCCCGGCCCAGGTCGACCCGTTTCTGCAATCCATAGGGCAACTGGCCGACCGGCGTCTTGCGAAACGGCTGGATCTCGAGGAAGTCGATGATGTGCTCGACGAATTCGCGCTGCCGCGTCTCCTCTTTTTCTGCCGGCCCGATCCGAAGCGCCTGCAGCAGCAGGTTGCTTCTGATCTTCAGGTTGCGCCCCGTCATGATGTTGTCCAGCACGCTCATGCCCTTGAACAGGGCCAGGTTCTGGAAGGTGCGCGCCACGCCCATCTCCGCCACCTGGCGGCTGTTCATGTGATGGAAGGTGCGGCCCCGAAACGTGATGCTGCCCTGCTGCGGCTGGTAAACGCCGTTGATGCAGTTGAGCATCGAACTCTTGCCGGCGCCATTTGGCCCGATGATGGCCCGGATTTCGTGCTCCCGGACATTGAACGAAATGTCGCTCAGCGCTTTCACCCCGCCGAAGGCCAGCGAAATATTCTGAACGTCGAGAATGATTTCGCCCAGCTTGCGACCGGCGGCGCCCGGGCCCGCCGGCCCGCCGTTCATCGCAGCAGGCTCACTGATGATTTTCATGCCGCGGTCTTCACCGGTGCAAAGGTTCTGGTGTCGCCGATCTTCAGCATCGCGCTGACGCTGCCGGTTCGGCCGTCCTCGAACTTCACTTGGGTTTCGATGAACTGCTCGGTGCGCCCGCCGTATAGCGCGTCGACCAGCGGCTGGTATTTTTCGGCGATGAAGCCGCGTCGGACCTTGTTGGTGCGCGTCAGCTCACCGTCGTCCGCGTCGAGTTCCTTGTGCAGCACCAGGAAGCGGCTGATCTGCGAACCCGCCAGGCGCTCGTCGGCCGCCAGGTCGGCGTTGACCTTTTCCACGCACTCCCGCAGCAACTGGTAGACCTCGGGCTTTTGCGCCAGGTCGGTATAGCCGGCGTAGGGCAGGTTGCGGCGCTCTGCCCAGTTGCCAACGGCGTCGAAGTCGATGTTGATCATCACGCAGACCTGGTCGCGAAGGTCGCCATAGGCCACGACTTCCTTGATGTACGGAAAAAACTTGAGCTTGTTCTCGACGTACTTTGGCGCGAACATGGCGCCGTCGTTGGCGCCCCCGCGAATCCGGCCGACGTCCTTGACCCGGTCGATGATCTTGAGGTGTCCCTGGGCATCGAGAAAGCCGGCGTCGCTGGTGTGGTACCAGCCGTCGGCGGTCAACACCTCCGCGGTGGCCTGGGGATTTTTGTAGTACTCCTTGAGCAGCCCTGGAGAGCGCACCAGGATTTCGCCGTTGTGGTCGACCTTGATCTCGACGCCACTGATCGGGACGCCGACTGTGTCGGCTTTGGCCTGGTCGTCCGGCTGCAGGCAGACGAAGACCGCGGTTTCGGTCGATCCGTAAAGCTGCTTCAGGTTGATGCCGATCGACCGGTAAAACGAAAACAGGTCAGGTCCGATGGCTTCGCCCGCTGTATAGGCCACCCGAACCCTCGAGAAGCCGAGGTTGTTGCGCAACGGCCCGTAGACCATCACGTTGCCGAGGGCGTACTTCAGCCGATCAAAGAAGCCGACCGGCCTGCGGTCCATCAGCGCAGGGCCGACACGCCTGGCGAGATCCATCGACGCCTGGAACAGCTTGCGCTTGATTGCGCTTGCGTCCTCCATCCGGATCATGACCGTGGTCAGCAGGCCTTCGAAGACCCGTGGCGGTGCGAAATAGTACGTGGGTCCGACCTCCTTCAGGTCGATCATCACGGTGGCGGCCGATTCCGGGCAGTTCACGACGTAACCGCAGGTCAGCCATTGCGCGTAGCTGAAGATGTTTTGACCGATCCACGCCGGCGGCAAGTAAGCGAGCACCTCCTCTTTTGCCGTGAGCCGGTCGAACTGCGCGCCGGCCTGCGCCCGGTTCAGCAAGGTGCGGTGGGTGTGGACGACTCCTTTCGCCTGGCCGGTGGTACCGGAAGTGAAGAACATCGCCGCTACGTCGTCCGGCAGCGCCTTCCCGACCTCGTCCAGAAAGAATTTCG
>JANXVP010000372.1 GCA_025351615.1 Ramlibacter sp.
ACCATGTTGAAGCCGCTCATACACATCATCTCTCCCTCAAACTTTCTCTTGAAGCTTGCTGAATCGGGCTAAGCAAGAAATCAATCACCCGCCTCTGCCCCGTCTTGATCTCCGCCGTCAAATTCATCCCTGGGCTTAACCGGATCCTTTTGCCATCCACATCGATCACGTTCTGCTTTAGCGTCAGCGTCGCTGGAAACAGCGCTCCGCGCTTTTCGTCGTTCACCGCATCGGCCGCCACCCGCGCCACCGTGCCGCGCACCGTCCCATAGCGCGTATACGGAAAAGTCTCCAGCTTGATCTCCACTTCCTGTCCGGGATTGACGAAGCCGACGTCCTTGTTCTCCAGCGTCACCTCGGCCGTCACGTGAGCGCCTTCGGGGACGATCACCATCAGCGCCTGCGCCTCGGTGACCACGCCGCCGGCCGTATTCGCCGCAAGCTGCTGCACCACGCCGGCCACCGGCGCGGTCAGCGTGGTGAGCTTTTCCCGATGATTTGCCTTCGCCTGCTCCTGCGTAGCCTGCTGGCGCTTCAGGTCCGCCTGCGCTTCCCGCTCGTGAAGAGCGCGGCGTGACTCTGCGACATAGGCGGCGCGGGCATTCTGACTTTCGCTCAGGGCTGCCTGGGCCTCCGCAAGGCGGGCTTGCTGGGTGGCCAGGTCACGCTCGAGTTCAATCCGCTCGCGGGTGCGGTCCTGACCGGCGTGCCCAGCCATGAACCCCTGGTCTGTCAGTTTCTTGAAGTCGGCCTCACGCTGAAGCGAAAGAGGCACGGTGGCTTGCAGCTTCGCCACCATTTCGCGCACGGTAGCAATCTCCGCTTGACGGTGCGCTGCCTCGGCGCCCAGCTTCGCCAGCTTGGCCGTGATGTCGCTCCACTCCGCACGGAGCTGGCCTTGCGCGGCGCTGCGCTCGCCAGCCGACCAGTTCGCAGGCAGCTTGGAGTCAAGATCAGCTTGCAGCCCTTCCAGCCTGAACGATGCCGCGGCATGGGGCTGGAACGCAGCGAGCAGCGCGCGGGTGCGCAGGACTTCCGATTCGTTCGCCTTGAGCTGGTCGCCGGCGGTGGTCTTGTCCGCGAGCGCGGCCGTCGGGTCCAGTTCCACCAGGGCCTGCCCCGCCTGCACGTGGTCACCGTCCTTGACCAGAATCCGCTTGACCACGCTACGCTCCAGCGGCTGGATAAGTTTGGTGCGTTCACTGACCACGATGCGCCCAGGTGCCACGGCCACGATATCCACTTGTCCGAAGACCGCCCACAGGCAGGCAATAAGAAACAGCGCAATGAGCGCAAAGGCCAGCCGCCGCGGCGCCGGGTGCACCGGCGTGTCCTGCAGGCTCAGCGCCGCCGGCAGGAACGCTGCTTCGTCGCCCATTCGCCGTGGGCCGGCCAGCTCATGGCGCGCGCGCCAGGCTGCGCCGAAGATGGCGCGGTAGCGGGCAAGCAGTTCGACGCGGGGCGACGGCAGGCGCACGGCGCCGGAAGCCCCTGCGTGAATGGGAGATGGAACGGCTTTCACAGCGCAAGCTCCTCCACCGGAGAGTCTGTCGGCATGCTTCCATCCTGCATTCGCCAAAGGTGGGCGTACAGTCCCTGCGCCCGTGCCACCAACGCGTCATGCGAACCGGTCTCGACAATCTTTCCCTTGTCCATCACGATGATCCGGTGCGAATGCCGCACGGCGCTCAGGCGATGCGCGATCACGAGCACCGTACGCCCCTGGCAGATCAGCGCCATGTTGCGCTGGATGATGGCCTCGCTCTCGTAATCGAGCGCACTGGTGGCCTCGTCGAAAATCAGCACCCGCGGATTGGTAAAGAGGGCACGCGCAATCGCCACACGCTGGCGCTGGCCGCCGCTGAGGGAACTGCCCTGTTCCCCGACCACCGTGTCATAGCCCTCGGGCAGTTCGCTGATGAACTCATGCGCGCCCGCGAGATGGGCGACGCGCATCACTGCCTCGATCGGCGCGGCCGGGTCGGCGATGGCGATGTTCTCGCGCACAGTGCGGTTGAACAGCAGGTTCTCCTGCAGCACCACACCCACCTGACGGCGCAGCTGCGCCGCATCGATCAGGGCGATGTCGATGCCATCGACGAGCAGGCGACCCTGCTGGGGAACGTAAAGGCGTTGGACCAGCTTGGTCAGGGTGCTCTTGCCCGATCCCGATCGACCCACGATGCCGATCACCTCACCGGGCTTGATGTCGAGGCTGACACCGGTCAGCACTGGGGCCGCTTCCGGGCGGTAGCTGAAACCGACGTTTTCCAGAGTGATGCGGCCTTTGACCGCTGCCAGTTGCGCCGCGGCGGCGGGAGGGACCTCGGTTCGCGTGTTCAGGATGTCGCCCAGCCTGGCCACGGAGATACCGGTCTGCTGAAAGTCGGTCCACAGTTGGGCCATGCGCATGATGGGTTGAGCCACGCGCTGCGCAAACATGTTGAAAGCGACGAACTGGCCGACCGTCAACTGGTTGTCCATGACCAGATGCGCGCCGTACCACAGCGTTGCCGCATTCACCAACTTGCCGATCAGGCCAACCGCTTCATGGGCCCAACTCGCGAGCGTCTGGGTCCGGAAGCTCGCGGCGACATACCCCGCCAGCTGATTATCCCAACGGCGACCAAAGCTGGGTTCCAGTGCGCCGGCTTTGACGGTCTGGATGGCCGTGACCGTTTCGACCAGCATGGCCTGGTTCTCGGCACCGCGGGCAAATTTCTCGTTCAACCGCCCGCGCAGAATCGGCACGACCATCAGGCTCAAGCCGAAGTAAAGCGGCAGACTCACCAGCACGATGAGCGTAAGCGGCACGCTGTAGAACAGCATCACCGCGATAAAGATGACGGAGAAGACGACGTCCAGCAGGACTGTTAGCGTGTTCCCGGTCAGAAAGCTGCGAATGTTTTCCAGTTCGCGCACACGGGCAACGGAATCGCCGACACGGCGCGCCTGAAAGTAGGCCAGGGGCAAATTGACCAGATGGCGGAACAGCCTGGCGCCGAGTTCGACATCGATGCGGCTGGTCGTGTGGCTGAAGACGTAGCTGCGCAAGCCGCTGAGCAGGCTCTCGAACACCACGACCACGACCAGCCCGATGACAAGAACGTCGAGCGTGGTGATGCCTCGATGCACCAGCACCTTGTCCATCACAACCTGAAAAAACAGCGGGCTGACCAACGCAAACAACTGCAGGAAGAGGGAGATCAGCAACACCTCGCCAAACAATTTGCGGTACTTGACCAGGCTTGGGATGAACCAGGAAAAGTCGAACCTGGCGAGCTGGCCAGCCAGACTGGCCCGGCTGGCGATGAGGATCAGCTCGCCTGTCCACTGCGCGGCGAATGCATCAAGCGGCTGAATGACGGGTGGTCCGCCTGCGGAGGGGTCTTGCAGCAACACGCGCTGGCCGTCGCATTGGGCGAGGATGACGATCTGCGCACCAGTTGCCGCTGCGCCTAAAACGGCCAGGGCCGGCAACGGTGTCAAGCCGAGGCGGTCGCTGGTGGTCGTTGTGTGTTTCGCCTTCAGGCCAAGGCTGTGTGCGGCCGCGAGCAGGTCTGCGACAGTTGCCAACTTGCTTGCTGCGAGGCCCAGCTGGTGGGCAAGCGTTGCAGGGTCGGCTGCTACCTGATGAAAGCGAGCGATGGCGCATAGCGCCAGCAAACCGCCATCAGTGTGCTGTGTTGGCTCTTCGCGAGCGCACCCCTCCGCTGACTCCATGTCTTTGACGCGCACTGGCATTCCCCCCTCAAGTGAGCTGCAGTTTGGCTGGCAACCGTGCTTGTCGCGTCGTCACACTGAAGGATGCGGCGTGACCGGAAACCCCGTTGTCCTCGCCACTGACGCACGGTTGGCTCTGTTTGACCTCTGCGCCCATTAACTACGCTTTGACGGCCGGACCACTTCTTCCCCTGTCAACCTTGACAGGGGTCCCGGGTAAGCACTTAGGGCAATGCTGATTAAGGTCCACGGCAGGCGAGGCTGAAGCGTTACATGACGATGAAACAACAGACCCTCGCAATGGCAGCTGACCAATTGGGGTACGAGCAGTACCGCAAGCCGACGAGGCGAGACGAGTTTCTGG
>JANXVP010000397.1 GCA_025351615.1 Ramlibacter sp.
GAGGTCGTCACGATCAGGTCCACCACGATGGTGAGGATCGCCGGGCCGGCCGCAGCTGCGCCCAGCAGCGCCACCAGCAGCGGCACGCCCAGGAAGCCGGTGTTGGGAAACGCCGCCACCAGCGCGCCGAACGCCGCGTCGTTCCAGCCGATGCGCCGGTTCATGCTGGCTGCCACCACGAAGCCGACCAGCACCAGCGCGCAGACCAGGTAAACCGCGATCGCCGCGCCATCGAGCAGTTGCGCGATCGGCGTCGATGCGCCGAAGCGAAAAAGCAGGCAAGGCAGCGCGAAGAACAGCACGAAGCTGTTCAACCCCGAAATCGCCTCCAGCGGCAGCATGCGGCGGCGCGCGGCGACGAAGCCGCACAGGACCAGGGCAAAGAAGGGGAAGGTGACCAGCAGGACGTCGAGCACGGGAGCTATTGTCGCGGCAGGCCGGAAGGGCAACCGCAGTGGTGCCCGTGGGTTAGTCCGTTGACGCGTTGCCGGGTTTGTGGCCCACTTTCTTGAGGGAGATAAGCAACAGATGGCAAAAAACCCAATTGGATCAAGACACTTGCGCTGCGAGGTTTGCGGCGTTAAACCCGCAGCGGGGTTTGTAGGCAGAAGCCAGCTGCGCCATACATTACGTTAGGCCCCTTCTTCGGAGAAATCAATGTCCAAGGTAGCTGCTCTTTCCCTCAGCCAGCACATCGTGCGGATTGGCCTGTATCTGTTCGCTGCAATTGCCATATTCGGCGGCTCGCTCCAGATGTACCTGGGTGAGCCAGACACATTGCCGCGGCTAGACAACGTGCACAGGTTCATGGCCGGGGTCTACCTGGGAACTGGGCTCATCTGTCTTTGGGCGGGGTCCACAGTGCGGGAACAAGGTTTTCTCGTTTACCTGCTCGCTTTCGGTGTGCTGCTCGCGGGCGTTGGCAGGCTTGTCTCCATCAGCATCGTCGGTGTGCCGGAGCCCGCAGTGGTCTGGCTTGGCTATCTCATCCCTGAGCTCTTGCTGCCCTTCGTCATTGCCGGTGCGCACTACTCTTCGCGAGCATGAATGCCGCTCCGGGCGGTCAGGTGCCTAACCCCTCCATCGAGCGGACACACAACGGCGGGGCGCGTTTGCGCGCTTCGTCAAGATCTGTGGCGCCGTTGTGTGCCGCTCATGTTGAACGTTAGGCATGTTGAAGATCATTTCTCAGATTGCGGCAGACGATGGGGCGGTGAAGGCGCTCTTCGACCACGTACGGAATCTCGGCATAGCGGGGATCGTTTTTGGGGCTGCGGTATGGCAGCTTCAGCATCCTGGAGAAGGCTCGGCTTACTACTTCAGCATGGCGATCGTGGCGCTGCTCGGGGCATTCGCCATCTTTCTTTTCTACGTCAATCAGTTTCATGGCATGACGAAGCTTCGAAGTGCAGGCTATCCCGGATGGGTGTTTCAAGTTGCCTTGCACACGTACTCCCTTGTGACCGTGACAGTAATCGCTTCGCTCGTGTGGAAAACAGCGTGACAAACGTGCCTAACAAGTCCGTCAACGCGAACACCCAAAGACGTCTCGCAGCTTCGCCGCGCCGTTCCTTGGTCGCCGGTTGCGTCCGACGTTAGCCTTCAGTAGCCCATGAAAATCTTCCGCGGCCCCAGCACCAAGGACTTCTCCGACGAAAGTCATGAGGAAGTCTCGTCCATAAATCTGTCCGAAACTCTCCCTCCTTGGGATACGGTTGTTCGCGTGCGAGCGAACATCACGAAAGATGCCATTGAGCGCCAAGCAGTGGCACACGTCGAATTCACTCGTGACGATCTATTTGATCTTCATAGCCGGTTCCTTGAAGGGCTCATTGCTAAAGCCGACGAATACGATGACGCTTACAAACGCGTAGTTGAACTTATGTCTGCACTGATGCAGATCTCGCATTTACGTAGCGAACTAAATTCTCGAGAGGCTTCTGATCTGGTGCAAGAAATGATCGAAATCGCAGAGAAAGTGCTCAAACGTGAAGGCTAACAAGTCCGTCAACGCGGACGCCCAAAGTCGTTTCGCAGCTGCGCCGCGCCGTTCCTTAGTCGCTGGTTACGTCCGACGTTATGTCACTTAAGCGTCCCCCTATCAAGCGCTTGGCGCTGCTTCTTGTGACTGTCGTCCCAGCGTTAGCGTGGGCGGTCGTAAAGCCCGTGCGGGTGGTCTGGCCCGAGTTCGCAGGCGTCACCTGCGTCAGCGAGACCATTTGTGTCGACGATCCATCGCAGGTCCAGCAGGCGCAAGCGCTGTACTCCGAGGCAGTCGCATTTGTGAGCCGAGATGTTGCGGCTGTCGAAGGTGCGGCACGGGTCATCTTCTGCGCGACACAGGCTTGCGCTGATGGGTTCGGTCTAGGCGCGCGATCGGCGGTGACCGTCGGCACATTGGGATCAGTGATTGGGCCGAAGGCGTGGAAGCCTTTCTACGTCAGGCACGAGCTCATTCATTACGTCCAGGGCAAGACACTCGGTGTGATCCCTCTTCTCATGAAGCCGGCCTGGTTTGTTGAGGGCATGGCGTACGGTTTGAGCCAGGACCCACGGCGTCCGCTAGCTGAACCGTTTGAAAGCCAGCGCGCCAAATTCATTGCCTGGTACAAGGGCGTGGGCAAAGAGCAATTGTGGTTCGAAGGGCATAAGCTGTGACGCATAACAAGGCAATCGAGGCGACACCATGAACCTGCACTCAGGCATAGTTCTGGAATCTGGTCCACTGCAACGCCGAACGGCGTGAAAGGAGAAGTGCATATGCCTACAGGTACTGTGCGATTGCATCGTGTTCTGCGTGCGCCGCCCGAGCGTGTGTACAGGGCGTTTCTGGCCGCTGATGCACTTGCCAAGTGGCTCCCGCCGCATGGCTTCACGTGCAAGGTTCACCACATGGACGCCAAGGTTGGTGGCACCTTTCGGATGGCGTTCACCAACTTCACCACGGGCAACGGCCACGCATTCGGCGGCGAGTATCTGGAACTTGTTCCCCATGAGCGAATTCGATACACAGACAAATTCGACGACCCAAACTTGCCCGGGGAGATGCAGGTGACCGTCATCTTGGCCAAGGTGTCCTGCGGTACAGAAGTCAACATCGCACAAGAAGGCGTGCCTGAAGTTATCCCCCTCGAGATGTGCTACCTGGGCTGGCAAGAATCCCTTGAGCAGCTTGCAGCACTCGTCGAACCCGAGATTCCAGGCTAACAGGGTGACGCCCCACCCTGTCGCATGTTGACCTTCGGCTGCAACCCGGGTCGTCACCTGACCCAGCCAAAAGTCGCATTTCAAACCCCCGGGAGAGTCAACCATGCCACGTATCCGTCCTGCAAAGTTCGTTCATGTCGTGTACCGCACGCGCCGGTTCGAGGAGATGATTCGTTGGTATGAAGCTGTCTTCGATGCCAAGGTCCAGCACCAGAATCCTGTGCTCGCCTTCCTGACTTACGACGACGAACACCACCGGTTCGCATTTATCAATCTGGCAGTTCTTCAGCCCGAAGGCACAGAGACCGATCGCCAGGGATCCATCGGAGTCGATCACGTCGCCTACGCCTACCGTTCGCTCAGTGAACTCTTTGACAACTACGTTCAGTTGAAAGAGCAGGGCATTCTTCCCTACTGGTGCATTCATCACGGGATCACTGTTTCGATGTACTACGGCGATCCGGATGGCAACCAGATGGAGTTCCAGATCGACAGCTACTCCTCGAACGAGGAGGCGAACGCATTCATGCACGGCCCTGGATTCGACACCAATCCGATTGGCGTCGAATACGACCCTGAAGAGTGGCTCGCCCGCAGGAAGGCGGGTACGCCAGACGCGGAATTTCTCCTGCGCCATGTGCATCTTCCTGTCTCGCCCGTGCGCGGGGCGGCCACGCGGTGAGCGCCACACCTGCTCGACTGCGGCGCGGACTTGGACTGAACCAGTGGGAAAGGAATCGACATGAAAATGCTCATTGCCGGCTTTGCATTTGCCGTTGCCCTTGGAGGCAGCTCAACAGCCGCGGCGCAGTATCCCGCCAAGCCGATCCGCCTCGTCATGCCGTTCCCCGCCGGAGCAGCGGCTGATACAGTCGCCCGCATCGTCGCGCAGCCCCTCTCCAAAGTACTTGGCCAGCCCGTGATTGTGGATAACAAGCCCGGCGCCGATGGTGCAATCGCGGCCGAGCTGGTGGCAAAATCCTCACCCGACGGCTACACGCTCCTCTTTGCAGGTAATACCCAGATGTTGGGTGTTCCAATGCTGCGCAAAAATCCGCCCTACGATCCAGTGGCCGATTTCACGTCGATCACTTCCATCGTCAAGTTTGGGTTTTTCCTGGTGGTGCATCCGAGCGTGCCAGCGAAGACGCTTCCGGAGCTGATCGACCATGTGCGCGCCAATCCTGGCAAGTTCAACTACGCGTCCGGCAACATCAATGGAATTCTTGCTGCAAGGCAGTTGATGTCCCTTGGTAATTTGGATATGGTGCACGTTCCGTACAAAGGCGAACCGCTGGCGGTGTCTGATCTGCTGACGGGACGCGTGCAAATGATGTTCGGTACCGGCGCGATCGTTGCCCCCTTCGTCAAGGAGGGCAAACTTCGGGCGCTCGCAACCCTGCTCCCCGTAAGAAGCTCCCTGCTTGCGGACGTGCCGACCATCGCCGAAGCGGGGATGCCGCAGCTTTCCGTCGTTACCTGGGGCGGTCTGTTCGGCCCCGCGAAGATGCCGAAGGAAATCGTCGAACGGATGTCTCGCGAGGTAAATGCCATTCTGCAGCGACCGGAGGTGCGAGTGCAGTTGGAAAAGCAAGGCGTCGAGGCGAGCGGCTCGACGCCCGAGGAGTTCTCTGCGTTTCTGAAGGAGCAGCTCGTCGATTGGGGCAGAGCGGCTCGTGATTCAGGGATGAAGCCAGAGTAGTGTTCCGCGAATCGTGCGTGCGAACGTCAAGGGGTGATCTGTGCCTGGACCAGTTGATACGGTGATCATCGGTGGAGGCCAGGCAGGCTTGTCGATGAGCTACCACCTCGCCAAGCTCGGGCGTGAGCACATCGTCCTCGAGCGGGGGCGTATCGCCGAGCGTTGGCGCAGTGAACGCTGGGATTCGCTCACCTTCCAGTTCCCGAACTCGATGATCCGGCTGCCGGGGTACGCCTACGAGGGGGATGAGCCCCAAGGGTTCATGCATCGCGATGGTGTGGTGCGCTTTATCGAGGAATACGCAAGGCGAATCGCCCCGCCCATCCGCTGCGGTATCCGGGTCATAGGGTTGGATTCATCAGACACGGGAAGCCTGGTGGTGGAAACCGATCACGTTTCTTTGGAAGCAGTCAATGTCGTGATTGCGACGGGGCCCTACCAGGTGCCTTCGGTGCCGACCTTCAGCACCTCGCTTCCGTCGCGGACGTACCAAGTCACGGCGAACCGCTATACCAACCCCGGGCAGCTTCCTCCGGGCAGTGTGCTTGTCGTCGGATCGGGGGGCTCTGGCTGTCAGATTGCCGAGGATCTCCTCCTTGGTGGGCGTGGTGTGTACCTGTCCGTCGGGCGTCATCGGCGCGTGCCCCGCCGCTATCGCGGCGAGGACTTCGGATGGTGGCAGGAGAAAACCGGTGCTTCGGATCGGACCGTCGATACCCTGCCTCCTGATTGGAGAGCACCGCTCTTGACTGGCGTGGGCGGTGGTCAGGATGTCGATCTGCGTCGCCTCGCGGAACACGGAGTGAAGCTGACAGGCAGCCTCCGGGATATTCGCGGCTCCCGATTACTCTTCGCTTCCGATCTGGAAGAGAACCTCGCACAGGGTGATGCGTTGTTCGACCAGTTCATGCGCTCTGTGGACGATTACATTCTCAAGCACGGGATGGAAACGGAGCCTCACCAGAATTCGCGCGCGACGGACCGGTCGCCAACCACGGCAGCGACCGGCGAACTCGACATCAGGTCCGCCGGAATCACCTCGGTGATCTGGGCCACCGGTTACCAGTACGACTTCGGCTGGGTGAAATGCCTTGTGCTCGACACGCATGGCAAGCCCGTCCATCGGCGTGGCGTTACCGCTGTGCCTGGTGTCTACTTTCTGGGTCTCCCGCGCCTTCACAAGGTGAAGTCGGCCTTCCTTTGGGGAGTCGGCGAAGATGCCGCCTTTCTGGCCCGGCACATTGCGTCCCGAACCTGAACGACGAATGGAAGTGAGTGGAAGTCGCACGAATAGCATGCCTGACACCGTCGAAACCCGGTCCGGCACCCCGGAGGATGCCCTGTGCCTTTGCGTGCTCGCGACCCAGGTCTTTCTGGACACGTACGCCACCCATGGGATTCGTCCGGACCTGGCGCGTGAAGCGCTATCGGTCTACTCACAGGAAACCTTCGCTGCACGCCTGGCAGACCCGAACACGTGCTTCATCCTGGCCGAGGTGAAAGGGCACCTCGTCGCGTTTGCCGAAGTCGCCTTCGCGAGGCCTTGCCCTGCGCCCGGTATTGCCCAAGTTGAGGTCGCCAGGCTTTACGTTCAGCGTAATTTCCAACGCCTGGGCATTGATCGAACCTTGGTGCTTGGCGCCGAACGTCTCGCCAGAGAGCACGGCTTTGAATCTGTCTGGCTCACGGCGTGGTCTGGCAACATCCCAGCTCTGGCCTTCTATCCGGCCATGGGCTACCGGGACATCGGAGTCACACCATATGTCATTGAAGGCCAAGGCTATGAGAACCGAATTTTTGCAAAAAATATCTTGTATGGCGCATCCACCATGACCTTCGACGCATTTCTCAAAATCGCCTGGAACGATCACGCCGACCAACCCCAGGACGTTGCGGATCGGCTGGCTGCCTCGCTGCATCTCGTGGAATCATCTGAACACATGGGTCGGTTCGCGGGTTTGGTCACGCATGTCTTTGGAGAACATCTCGGCCAATGGAATCGCGGCATCGCCTTGTTGAGGTCGCTTCAAGACTTGCCCGCCCACGACGACGGCGCCATGATCGCCGACCGATTGAGCCGAGCCATCGGCACGTTGCGCTTTGCCGGTGGGGAAAGCAGGGCTTTGGAATCCCTGACCCCGGAACATCGCGCCAGCGCGCTGGCGACAGCTGCGGCTGCATTCGCCGGGCAGGCCGAATTCAAACGCGCGATCGCCGCGTATTCCGAGGCCACGCAACTCGCGGACGCCGGTTTGCCTTCCGGGTCCCCGGCCATCGGGGCGCTCGCGGTTGGCGGCAACAACCTGGCCGCCGCCCTCGAAGGCAAGAAGGACCGCGACGCGTTCGAAACCCAGGGAATGGTTGCGGCCGCGCAAGGCGGCCTGAAATACTGGACGCAGGCAGGAACATGGCTCGAAGTCCAGAGAGCCGAGTATCGGCTCGCACGGAGTCACTTGCAGGCCGGACAGGCAGGGGCTGCCATTGAAAGTGCCAATCGGTGCATCGACGTCTGCGCGCTGAACAACGCACCAGCGTTCGAACAGTTTTTCGCCCATGCCGCTCTTGCACTGGCACAGCGCGCTGCGAGCAACATCAGTGCGTTCGAAGCGGCGCGCGATCGTGCTCTGGACCTACTTGAACAGGTGCCGGCAGAAGAGCGAAAATGGTGTGCGTCGGAGCTCAAAGAAATCGCGGGCTAACGCTTCACTCAAGTGATTCGCGCAAGCGGCCGTTGCCACGGCTTCGCCCGAGCTGGCCGGTATGATTCGCCGCTTGCCTCCGCAGTCTTCAGCCGTCCCGCAGTCCCTCCCCGCCTCCCATGTCCGTCGGCCTCAATCTCGCCCAGCAGGAAGCCGTCAACTACGTGCAGGGGCCATGCCTGGTGCTGGCAGGCGCCGGGTCGGGCAAGACCCGCGTCATCACCCACAAGATCGGGCAGCTGATCCGGGTCGGGCTGGAGCCGCAGCGGATCGCGGCGATCACCTTCACCAACAAGGCCGCCGCCGAAATGCGCGAGCGGGCCAAGACGTTGATCGGGCGCGACGCCAGGGGCGTGTTGATCTGCACCTTCCATGCTCTGGGCGTGCGCATGCTGCGCCAGGACGGTGCGGCCCTGGGCCTGAAGCCGCAGTTCTCGATCCTCGACAGCGACGACGTCACCAGTATCCTGAAGGACGCCGGCGGCAGCACCGACGCGGCGACCGCGCGCCAGTGGCAGTGGGCGATCAGCCTGTGGAAGAACATGGGCCTCAATGCCGCGCAGGCCGAGGCCCAGGCCAAGGACGACAACGAGAGGATCACGGCGCGCATCATGGCGCGCTACGAAGAGCGGCTCACCGCCTACCAGAGCGTCGACTTTGACGACCTGATCGGCCTGCCGCTGAAGCTGCTGCGGGACCACGCCGATGTGCGCGAGAAATGGCAGGCGCAGATGGGTCACGTGCTGGTCGACGAGTACCAGGACACCAACGCGACGCAGTACGAGGTGCTCAAGCTGCTGGTTGGCGAGCGAGCGCGCTTTACCGCGGTGGGCGACGACGACCAGTCGATCTATGGCTGGCGCGGCGCCACGCTGGACAACCTCAAGCGGCTGCCGCTGGATTTTCCGCAGCTCAAGGTGGTGAAGCTGGAGCAGAACTACCGCTCCACCAGCGCGATCCTGCGCGCGGCCAACAACGTGATTGGACCGAACCCGAAGCTGTTTCCGAAGACGCTGTTTTCCGAACTCGGCGAAGGCGAGCCGGTGCGCATCGTCGACGCCGACAACGAGGAGCACGAGGCCGAACGGGTGGTGGCGCGCATCCAGTCTGCACGGGCCAACGGCGCCACCGAGGGCGGTGGCGGCCAGACCCAGGACTGGAAGAATTTCGCCGTGCTGTACCGGGCCAACCACCAGGCGCGCGTGTTCGAGAAGGCGCTGCGCAAGGCGGCGATTCCGTACAAGGTGTCCGGCGGGCAGAGTTTCTTCGACCGCGCGGAAATTAAGGACTTGTGCGCCTGGCTGCGGCTGTGGGTCAACAACGACGACGACCCGGCCTTCCTGCGCGCGATCACCACGCCCAAGCGCGGTATCGGCCACACCACGCTGCAGAACCTGGGCACGTTCGCGAGCAAGTACAAGGTCAGCCTGTTCGAGGCGCTGTTCTCGTCGTCGCTCGGCTCTGTGCTGCCGGCGAAAGCAGTTGGCAGCCTGCACGAATTCGGCCGCTACGTGAACGACCTCGAGTTCCGCGCCCGCCAGACCGTGGGCGCGGAGGCCGCCCTGGCCTTCCTGCTGGAATGGCTGAAGGACATCGATTACGAAAAGCACCTGTACGACGGCGAGGACAGCGAGAAGCTCGCCGCCTCGCGCTGGACCAACGTGCTGGACTTCTGCGACTGGATGGCCAAGCGTTGCGGCGGCGAGATCGACGACATGGCGGGTGTCAGCATCGCCAGCGAAACCAGGACGCTGCTGGAAGTTGCGCAGACCATCGCGCTGCTGTCCACCATCAGTCAGCGCGAGCAGGACCAGGACGTCGTGACGCTGTCCACGCTGCACGCGGCCAAGGGCCTCGAGTGGCCGCACGTGATGCTGGTCGGCGTGACCGAAGGGATGTTGCCGTTCAAGCTCGGGGATGGCGCAAACCCGAGCGGCAAGGCAGACGGCCCGATGTCCGAAGGCATCCTGGAGAGGCTGCATGAAGAGCGGCGGCTGATGTATGTCGGCATCACGCGAGCCCAGCGCTCCCTGGTGGTGAGCTGGACCAGGAGGCGCAAGAAGGGCCGCGACATGATCGCCGCCCAGCCCAGCCGCTTTATCGCGGAAATGGCGCTTGAGAAAGCCACGACCCGCGAAGATCCACGCGAGAAGCTCAAGGCCCTGCGCGCCGAGTTCGCGAAGAAGGCCATCGATTCGGCTGCTGCGGCAGCGGCAGCGCAAGCCGCTGGAACGTGAAGACTGGGACGCCAGTCCAGGCTGCTTTCCAGGCTCACACCGTCAGGTCGTAGTCCACCGTGATCGGCGCGTGGTCGGAGAACTTTTCGGCCTTGTAGATCGATTCGCCGCGCGCGAGCCTGCCCACCGCGGGCGTTGCGAGGTGGTAATCCAGCCGCCAGCCGACATTCTTCAGATAGGCCTGGCCGCGGTTGCTCCACCAGGTGTAGCAGTCGTCGGTGGTCTCGGGCTTGAGGTGGCGGTAGACGTCGACCAGGCC
>JANXVP010000415.1 GCA_025351615.1 Ramlibacter sp.
CCGCGCTGCTGCGCGCCATCACGCTGGGCTACGACGTGTGCGCGCGCACCTCCAAGGCGCTGGGCATCGAGCACTTCCGCAGCGCAGGCCACTCGACGCACAGCTTCGGAGGGACGTTCGGTGCGGCCGCCGCGGCCGGCGCGCTTGCGGGCCTTGACGCCCGCGGGGTCCGCCACCTGATGTCCTATGCCGCCCAGCAGGCCTCTGGCCTGTCTTGCTGGGCGCGGGACGTCGAGCACGTCGAGAAGGCCTTCGACTTCGGCGGCATGCCGGCGCGCAACGGGGTCACGGCGGCCGCCATGGTGTCGGCAGGCTTTACGGGCGTGGAGGACGTTTTCTCAGGCGACCGCAATTTCTTCCAGGCCTTCGAGATGTATGCCAAACCGAAGGAATTCGTGGCCGGGCTCGGTACGCGCTTTGACATCCTGCAGACCGCCATCAAGCGCTGGCCGGTGGGCTACCCGATCCAGGCTCCGCTGGATGCGTTGGCAAACGTCATGGCTCGCCATGCCATCACGGCCGCTGAAGTGGAGAAGGTGCACATCACGCTCGACGAGCAGGGCGCTCGCACCGTCAACGGCCGCACTATGGCGGACATCAACCTGCAGTACCTTGCGGCCGTCATGTTGATCGACGGCGACATAAGCTTTGAGGCTTCGCACGATCCCCGCCGCACCAGGGATCCTGCGGTCTGCAGACTGCGCCAGCGCATCGAACTTTCGGGGAGCGATGCGCTGTCGAAGGCCAAGACCACGCAAGCCATCGTCGAGGTCACCATGCACGGCGGGCGTGTGCTGCGCCACCATACGCGAGCGGTTCGGGGCAGCGCCACCAACCCGATGGCTCGCGAGGAGGTCGGCGCCAAGGCGTTCGGCCTGCTGGTGCCCACACTGGGCCGCACCAGGGCGCAACGCCTCATCGACACTGTGTGGCAGCTGGAGACTGTCAAAGACGTGCGCGCGTTGCGCCCGCTGCTGCAGCCGCCTGCCGCACGCAGCAAGTGAGCTTGGCCCCGACCGCCCGAACAAGGAGACACCGGCAATGCCCGCTACCTTCGACGTGATTGTTCTCCGCAGGCGCGCCGTTAGCGCCGCCGCGGCCTCCTTGGTCGTGCTGGCCGTCCTGTGCGGGGGCGCCGCCTTCGGCCAGCAGACGGTCGCCGCCACTCCGTACCCGAACCGGCCGGTGCGCATCATCGTGCCGTCATCACCCGGCGGCGGCACTGACATCCTCGCGCGCCTGCTGGCCAGAAAGCTGGGAGACAGCCTGGGCCAGCCCTTTGTAGTGGAGAACCGCGCCGGCGCGGGCCAGGCCCTGGGCATCGACGTGGTCTCACACGCAGCGCCCGATGGCTACACGCTGCTGATGGCGGCATCAGCGATCGTGCTTAACCAGGTGCTGTCGAAGAAGACCTCGTACGACACGGTGCGCGATTTCAAGCCGGTGTCACTGGTGTCCACCGTGTCCAACGTGCTGGTTGTCAACCCCGCGCTGCCAGTGAAAACCGAAGGGGAGCTGATTGCCTATGCGCAAAGTCACCCTGGCGCCCTCAACTACAGTTCGGCCGGCAACGGCTCATCGCCCCACCTTTCAATGGAGCTGTTCCGATCGATGGCGGGAATCACCATGACGCACGTCCCCTACAAGGGCAGCGGTCCCGCCACGGTGGACGTCCTGTCCGGCCAGGTGCAGCTCTCAATGCCCAACATCCTGACCGTCATGCCGCACATCAAAGCCGGCACGCTGCGCGCGCTGGGCGTGACCGGACCCCGCCGCGCGCGGGCCCTCCCGGACGTCCCCACCATCGCGCAGGCGGGCCTGCCCGGCTACGAGTCGGTGCAGTGGTACGGTGTGCTGGCGCCGGCTGGCACGCCAGCGGCGGTGGTGAATAAGCTGCAGGTCGAGATCGTGCGCGCCGTGCAGTCGCCTGAGGTTCAGGCCGCGATGGCTAGCGAAGGCGCGGACCCGGTGGGCAGCAGCGCAGACGAATTTGCGGCCTTCATCCGCGCCGAGATTGTCAAGTGGACGCAGGTGGTCAAAACAGCGAGGATCCAGCAGGAGTGAACGTAGCTCCTTGTCCTCGCGTCCCAGCGCGACGGATGTGTTCTAGGCCTGCGAAACCTTCAAAAGGCGCTGGCGCACGTCGCACACGTCGCCTCAGACGCGGACTCGTCGGATGCTGCGACCTGCTCAGTATCAGAGGTTGCCGCGCTGCGGCGGACGGGGAATTGCGCGAGCTTCGAGATGACGCGGACCTGCCTCAATTAGGCCCTGGCACAAACCTGACATTGGAGCTCTAACCGCCGCGTGCATGACTCATCGGAGCGAGGCACGAGAGGCGGCAGCCGTCCCCATATCAAGCATGTGGCAGGTCGGGTCATTTCGCTGTGATGGCTTCCTTTGCCTCGATCCGGGTTTCCTTGACCTCCTGCGCGGGTGTTTCCTTCTTCAGGGACGCGATCCTTCCGGTCATTGCGTCCACCTGCACTTCCGTCACGCCGTTCACCGACGGCTGACTAAGGTCCAACGACCAGATCAGCGTGCCGTGTTCACGCTCCAGCTCCACACTTTTCACCGTTCCATGCGGCACCTTCGCCAATGCGGTTGCAGTCGCCTGTGTTTCATCCACTTTGGCCTCGGCATTCAATGCAGCCTGCGATGCGCCTGCCGCGAAGGCGTGGGACATGGTCAGCACCGCACCCAAAGCCACCAACGTGGCGGCGGCTCGACTAATCATCGTCATGTTGAACTCCTTTGGTGACGCAGGCTGTCCACATGAAAGCCTATGCGCGCATTGATCTTCGTTGTGCCGGCTTAAGCCAGGCTTAGAAAGCCGAAATGACATTTCGGGGCGACGGGCACCGCAGCAGGTTGTCGGGCTCGTTGCGCAACATGCCGGCGACGAAGGTGCGGTCGGCGAAACGGGTGAGCGGCGGCCCGACGTTCCCCGTGGCCTGGCGCACGCCGGGCACGGTGTGGCAATGCGCGCAAGCGTTGCGATCACGACGCGGTCTCTCATGCGAGATTTCGGAGGTCGCGCCACATCAGCAATTCGCCGGCTTCGACTTCGCGACTGGCATGTTGCGCTGGCGAAGCAGGGGAAAAACCAAGCCGCTCGAGCAGCCGAAGCGAGCGGAAGTTCTCGCGCTTGAGCACCGCGCAAAAGCAATCGACGCGGTAGTGCGCGGTCAGCTCGGACAGCATGGCCTGCACGGCTTCGCGGGCCAGCCCGTGGCCCCAGAACTTGCTGGAGAGCACGTACGCGATCGTGGCCGGCCCGCTGGAATGCAGGGTGGCCTGGACATAGCCGATCAGCTCCGACGTCGGCAGGCGGATCACCCAGTTCAGCCACTGCTCGTCCCCCGCCGGGGAGGTCCGCGATTCGAGCCGCAGGAATCGGGCACGCAACCATTCCAGGGATGGCGGCGGTTCGTTCTCGTAGGCGTAGAGCGCCGGGTCGCCAAGGACGGCGAACAACTCATGCGCGTGCGCCGCCACCTGCGGCTCCAGCGTGAGCGTGTCGGTCACGAGCACACGCATGTTCACGTTCATCCCAGGGCCAAGTCGTTACCGCGGCGTTCTTGCGTCACGCCAGACCGTTGAAAGTCAATGGCCAGGGGCGGCAAATGACGGGCATTTTCCGTCTCCACCGGCAAAGCCGCCATCAGGTAGCAAAGCAGGTTTGCGCCTTCGTCCATTGTCTGCAGGCCGGCGTCGAGCTGCGACCACGACTGGCATGGCCATCGCTGCGGGTGGATCACGTCGAAATGTCCCGGTGGTTCCTGAACAGGTCGATGTGGCGCTGGCGCAGTTCGCGCTTGAGCAGCTTGCCGCTCGGGTTCTTGGGGATCGCATCGGTGAACACCACGGCCTTGGGACTCTTGAAACCGGCCATCTGGCTGCTGCAATGCGCCAGCACCTCGTCCTGCACCAGTGTCTGGCCGTCCTTGACGACGACCACGGCAACGACGGCTTCCACCCAGTGCGGATGCGGCACGCCGATCACGGCGACTTCCGAGACCGCGCCCATGCGGTAGATCATCTCTTCGACCTCCCGGCTGGCGACGTTCTCGCCGCCGGTCTTGATCATGTCCTTCTTGCGGTCGACCACCGTGATGTAGCCCTCGTCGTCGATCGTTCCCAGGTCCCCCGAGTGGAACCAGCCGCCCTCGAAGGCCGCCGCGGTGCGCTCGTCGTCGTGAAAGTAGCCGAGCATCAGGTGCGGCGAGCGGTGCACGATTTCTCCGACCTGGCCCGTAGCGACGTCCTGCATCGCATCGTCCACGACCCGGGTCTCGACGTTCAGCGCTGCCCGGCCGCAGGAACCGGGTTTGCGCAACTGGTCATCCGGCCCGAGCATGGTGGCCAGCGGCGCGATTTCGGTCTGGCCGTACAGGTTCCACAGCTTCACGTCGGGCAGGCGCGCCGCCAGCTCGCGCAGCACCTCCACCGGCATGATGGACGCGCCGTAGTAGCCCTTGCGCAGCCGGGACAGGTCGGTCGTCGCCAGCAGCGGCGAGCGCAGCAAGGAGATCCAGACCGTGGGCGGCGCGAAGAACGACGTGATGCCATGCCGCGCAATCAGCGGCAGCAGGTTGTCGGGCGTGGGCCTGGCGGTGATCACGTTGCTGGCGCCGACGTAGATCGCCGGCCCGAGAAACACATCGAGCTGCGCGCAGTGGTAAAGCGGCAGCGCATGCAGCAGCAGGTCGTCCGAAGCAATGCTGGCATCGACCACGCAGCTCACGTACTGCCAGATC
>JANXVP010000285.1 GCA_025351615.1 Ramlibacter sp.
GGCGCCTTCCTGCCGGCCGGAACACCAAAAGCGATCGTCGATAACTACCACACTGCGCTGGTGAAGATCATGGCCGACCCCGACCTGAAGGAAAAATTCGCCGGCCTCGGCGTCGAAGCCCAGGCCAGCACCCAGGACGAGTTCAGGGCCTTCCTGAAGGATGAAATCTCCAAGTACACCAAGCTGGTGGCGGAAAACGGCATCAAGGGCGAATAACCGGGTGCCTTGCCGTTGAAAGCCAAGCCCGGGGTCGCTGTCCCGAGAGCCGTTGCCGCAAGCGGCGCGCGTGAAGGTGGACTTTATGACGCACGTGGGATTCGCCGTCGACAATTTTCTGGAAGGTGCGAAGACGACTTATCCCAGGCTGCTGGCAGCCTTTGCATCGGATGCGCTGGCCCCTGCGCCGCGCCGTGTCAGGCGTTTGCCTTGACTTTGGACTTGACCTTGGACTTGACTCTGGCGGCGGCTTTCTTGCCGCCTTTGGGCGACGCTCCCATCATGTGCTCCAGCACCGAGTAAACGGCCGCCGTGTCATCGGGCCCATGGCCCAGCGCCATGGCGGCGTTGTAGACCGGAACGCAGGTGGCGAACAGCGGCGCGGCGGTGGCGGTCGCTTCCAGCAGGTCACCGATGAGGCGCATGTCCTTTTGCCAGGTGGAGACCTTCATTGTCGCCTCACCCCATGAACGATTGACCATGACCGGCCCGCGGACCTGGAACATGCGCGAGCCGCCGGCGCCGTCCGCAACGACCTTCACCACCATCGCCGGGTCCAGGCCCGAGCGTGCGCCCAGCGCAATTGCCTCGGCTGTCGACAGGTTGTGGATGGCCACCAGAAGGTTGGCCACCAGCTTCATCCGCATGCCGTTGCCGAACGCACCGACGTCGTAGCGGGCCCTGGCAAATCCCTCGAAGACAGGCGCGAATTTCCCGATGCCTGCGGCATCGCCGCTGGCGTACACCGCGAGGTCGCGCGTCAGCGCTTGCGCGCCGGTGCCCGACAGCGGGCAGTCCAGCAGCGTGATGCCTTTGCTGGCCAGCTCGGCTTGCGCGCGCAGCTTGGCGGCTTCGGGCAGGGTGCTGGTTTCGGCAACGATCGTGCCTTTCCTGGCGCCGGCGAGCAGTGCCGCACAGGCGTCTTCAAGTGCTGCCTCGCTGGGCAGGGAGAGGACGATGAAGCGGCTCTGGCGGGCCACGTCCCCGGCGCTGTCGCAGGGTGTGCCGCCGGCCTTTTTCAGCCGGGCCCTGGCCTTCGCCACCGGGTCGTAGCCGAACACCTCGAATCCCGACTTGACCAGGTTGGCCGACATGGCCGACCCCATGATGCCCAGGCCGATCACGCCGACGCGGATGTCTTGGACCGGCGCCGCCGGGCCTGCCGCCGTTGTCCGGGAACCTGACTTCGGCCCGGTCGTTTTTTCTGCCTTCATCCTGGTGCCGCTGTTCGCCATGCTTGCCTTTGGTTGGGAATCGATTTGGATCAACCGTTGCCCACTGCCGCAGCGGCCAAACCGAGCGCCTGGCCACCGCCGTAGCTGGCCTGCACCGGCGGCTCACCACCGAGAGTGACGCGGATCGCGCAGTACTTGAACTCGGGGATCTTGGCGAACGGATCGAGCGCGGCGTTGGTCAGCCGGTTGATCGCCGCTTCGTAGTAGCAGAAGGGCACGAACACGGCGCCGCGCGGCGAGCTGTCGTCGGCTCGCGCATACAGCGACACTTCGCCCCGGCGCGACGCGATCGTCACCACGTCGCCGGGCTTGCCGCCCATCGCCGCCAAATCCAGCGGATGAACCAGCGCCACCGGATCCGGCTCGAGCGCGTCCAGCACGGTAGCGCGGCGCGTCATGCTGCCAGTGTGCCAGTGCTCGAGCTGCCGGCCGGTGATCAGGACCATCGGGTATTGCGCGTCGGGCCGCTCGGCCGCCGGGATGATGTCGGCCGGCACGAAGCGGGCGCGGCCGGTGTCGCGCGGGAAGAAGTCGGTGAACACCACGGACTCGCCCGGATCGCCTTCGTTGACGCAGGGATAGGTGACGGCGTGTTCGCGCTCGAGCCGGTCCCAGGTGATGCCGCCGATGCTGGGCATGGTGTGGCGCATCTCGTCGAACACTTCGCTCACATGGCTGTACTGCCAGTCCAGGTCAAGCCTGCGGGCGAGTTCCTGGATGATCCAGAGGTCCTGGCGGGCGTCGCCCGGCGGATTGACGGCCTTGCGGCCCATCTGCACCAGCCGGTCGGTGTTGGTGAAACTGCCATCCTTCTCGGGAAATGCGCTGGCCGGCAGGATCACATCGGCCAGATAGGCGGTCTCGGTGAGGAAAATGTCCTGCACCACCAGGTGCTCGAGCGCCGCCAGCGCTTCCCGCGCGTGGTTGGCATCGGGGTCGGACATCGCCGGGTTTTCGCCCATCACGTACATGCCGCGGATGCCGCCTTTCTTGATCGCGTGCATCACCTCCACCACCGTCAGGCCCGGCTCGGCGTCCAGCGTGCCCGGGGCAATCTTCCAGGCCTTCTCGAAGCTGGCCCGCACCTGGGGGAGCGAGACGTGCTGGTAGTCCGGAAGCATCATCGGGATCAATCCGGCGTCCGACGCGCCCTGCACGTTGTTCTGGCCGCGCAGCGGATGCAGGCCGGTGCCGGGACGGCCGATCTGCCCGGTCATGAGCGACAGCGCGATCAGGCAGCGCGCGTTGTCGGTGCCGTGCACGTGCTGCGACACCCCCATGCCCCACAGGATCATCGACGCCCTGGACGTGGCGTAGAGCCGAGCAACGTAGCGAATGGTCTCGGCATCGATGCCGCAGATCGGCGCCATCGCCTCAGGCGTGTAACCCTCGACGTTCTTGCGCAGTTCCTCGTAGCCGGTGGTGCGGTCGGCAATGAATGCCGCGTCGACCAGGCCTTCGGTCACGATGACGTTCATCATGGCGTTGAGCAGGGCGACGTCGGTGTCGGCCTTGAACTGCAGCGAGCGGTGCGCCATGCGGGCCAGTTCGGAGCGGCGCGGGTCCAGCAGGACCAGCTTGGTGCCGTTGCGGATCGCGTTCTTCAGCCAGGTCGCGGCAACGGGATGGTTCACGGTCGGATTGGCGCCGATCAGGAACACCACTTCGGCCTTGGTCACGTCCATCACCGGATTCGACACGGCGCCCGAACCGATGCCTTCCAGCAGCGCAACGACCGACGACGCGTGGCACAGCCGCGTGCAGTGGTCGACGTTGTTGCTGCCGAAGCCGGTGCGCACCAGCTTCTGGAACAGGTAGGCCTCTTCGTTGCTGCCCTTGGCCGAGCCGAAGCCCGCCAGCGATTTTTTTCCGTGCC
>JANXVP010000475.1 GCA_025351615.1 Ramlibacter sp.
CCCATGGGCCAGAAAGCCGTGGCCGCGGCGCCGGCCGGCCCGTTCGTGACGGGGGCCTACCGGATGCGCAGCATTCGCATTCCGCCCCCGGTGCTGCTGGCCTCGCCCGAAAATGGATCGGTGCTGCTGGAAACCCGGCCCAGGTTTTCGTGGGAAGCCACCGATGCCAGCAGTTTCAAGATCGCGTTGCAGACCGAGTCGGGGCAGCCGGGCTACAGCGACACCGTTGACGGCAACCAGTGGGTGTTGCCCGAGGGTGCGCAGCTTGAACGGGGCCAGAGCTACAAATGGACCGTCACCTCCGTCTCGCAGCCGGACGGGGAAATCCGCAGCACCACAGGCAAGTTCAGCCTGGCGACAAAAGCCGAGGCAGACGAATTTTCCGCCATGCGGCCAGGCGAGGCGGACCCGATCGAAGATTGGGTCTACTACGCCGTTCTGTTGCAGCAGCGGCAGATGCGCAGCGAGGCCCGCAGCGTCTGGCAGCGCATCGCACGGCAACGCCCGGACCTGGACCGTGCCGCAGAACTGGCCAGATCGCCGTGAGCGCGGTATCCGGAAATAGGCGTGTAACCGGGTTGAGGTGTGCCGGGCGGATCTGTTGGAGATGCGCAAGGCGCACCTGAGGGGGACAACATGGGTTAGCTCTGGATTCGTTTGCTGGGCGGGTGCGGTGCGGGAAGCCCGTCTTGAAGATGCCTTCAAGCGCGTGCGGCTCAACGTGCGGCTGGCTTCCGAAGGCCGGCAGATTCCGTGGGAAAGCACCTCGCTCGAAGAAGATCTTTATCTGTTTCGGATCAACGCAAGAAGCTGTCCGAGGCCGAGCAGGACAAGCTCTTCGACGAGGAGATCAGCAGCTGGATGCGGGTCAAGACCTCGAACGATTATTCACAGCTGGCGAAATTCATCCGGGAATATCCAAGCGGAAGTGCGAGCCCGCTTTCCAGGAGTTACAGCGAACACCAGCGCAACTATCGTGTGGGAGAAGTCCTCACATTTCAATGTGATCGACGGGCTCACAAAAGTGAGCGAGCCGCTGCTCATGCGCGTCACATCGGTGAATATCGGTGAAGACCGGATCGAATTCAACGGCGGCGATACGTCATCGACAGCATGGGAAATACGCTCGCAACCCTGCGCGGCGCCTTCAGCACGCCGCGGCAGTTCTATCCCGCCGAGTTTTATGTGGGCAAGTGGTGGCACACCATATTCAGGCAGCGCCGTCCCACCGGCCAGACCTACACCTACCGGTATGACGTGCGGGTGGTCGGCAGGGAAAGCGGCACGGTCCCGGCGGGCAGGTTCGACGCGTTCAAGATCGAAGCCCGCGGTTTCAACATGCAGCACGAGGCGACCCTCGCGCGCAACATCTGGGTCGCGCCAGGGGTTCCGGCGGACATCGTGCACGACACCATCGTCCGTCAGCGCAGTGGGGCGATCGAGCAGTTCGACCGCCAGGAGCTGGCTTCGCTGGCGCCTCCTCCCTGACCCGCCAGGGCGCAGCGGCATTTCTTGCCGGCGCTGTCACCTTTTCGGGTCGGGCAGCGTCTAATCCCTGGAAAGCTGGAGCCACCTCATGACTGCCCTGAAATCGATTGACGTTGCCGCGCGAGCCGCTGCCGCGGCGCTGACCGACGCCGAACTCGCGTCAAGTGCGGTCGCCGGAAGCGTGCTGTCTTTCGAGACATTGGTTCGCCGGCACAACCGGCTGCTGTTCCGGACCGCCCGCGGCGTGGTGCCGGACGACGCCGAAGCGCAGGACGTGGTGCAGGAAACCTGGCTGCGGGCCTTCGTCAAGCTGGACACCTACCGCGGCGAAGCGGCGCTTGGCACCTGGCTGGCGCGGATGGCCATCAACATCGCGATCAGCTCGCAACGGCGCAAGGGCAGGCACGTGCCGCTGCAGGACAACGACCCGGCGGAAGGAGCCATGGAAATGTACAACCTGACCGCCAGCGAAGGCCCGGACGCAAGCGCCGAGCGAATGGAAATGCGCGTGCTGCTGCAGGCGTCGATCGAAGCCTTGCCGGCAATCTATCGCAGCGTCTTCATTCTGCGTGCGGTTGAAGACATGAGCGTGCAGGAAGCCGCTTTCTGTCTCAGCGTGCATGAAGACGTCGTCAAGACCCGGTTCTTGCGGGCGCGTGCGATGCTGCGCGAAGATCTGGCGACCCGGGTAGAAACCAATGCCCACGACACGTTCGCCTTCGCCGGAGCCCGCTGCGACGCAGTCGTCGCGCATGTGATGGCCGAGCTGATGCGCCAGGGTCTGGTGCAGCAGCCCTGAACAGGCCCGGAGCGCACCCGGCAGGCGCAAGGGCGTTAAAGTCGCCGCATGAAAATCGTCGACGTCCGCGAGATCACCCAGCCGATCAAGTCCGATATCCGCAACGCCTACATCGACTTCAGCAAGATGACGCTCAGCCTGGTGGCTGTCGTCACGGACGTTGTGCGGGGTGGCAGGCCGGTGATCGGTTACGGCTTCAACTCCAACGGCCGCTATGGCCAGGGCGGCTTGATCCGCGAGCGCTTTGCACCGCGCTTGCTCGAAGCGAAACCCGGGAGCCTGCTGGACGAGAGCCGCGACAACATCGACCCGCACAAGGTCTGGGCCACGCTGATGGCCAACGAGAAGCCGGGTGGCCATGGCGAGCGCTCCGTCGCCGTCGGCACCATCGACATGGCGGTCTGGGATGCGGTGGCCAAGATCGAGGACAAGCCACTGTTCCAGCTGCTCGCCGAGCGTTACGGCAATGGCGAGGCGAACCGCAAGGTGTTCGTGTACGCCGCCGGCGGCTATTACTATCCCGGCAAGGACGACGCGCAGCTGGTAGCCGAGATGCAGGGCTATCTGGACCGCGGCTATTCGGTGGTGAAGATGAAGATCGGCGGCGCCTCGCTGGCCGAGGACTGCAAGCGGATCGAGGCGGTGCTTCGACTGCTTGGACCAGGCCAGAGCCTGTGCGTCGACGCCAACGGCCGCTTTGATCTCGGGACTTCCATTGCGTACGCAAAAGCGCTGGCGCCCTACGAGCTGTTCTG
>JANXVP010000481.1 GCA_025351615.1 Ramlibacter sp.
GATCTGCGCAAACGTGGTCGCGCCCAGAATGATGAACAAAATCATTCCCGAAATGCCTGCGGTGCCCTTGAGCGCTTTAAGCACCGCGTCCCACGTCAGCGCGCGGTAGCATAGCGCCAGCAGCATCGTCGCGAAAGCGCCCAGCGCCGCGCATTCGGTCGGCGTCGCCCAGCCAGCGGCCAGCGCGCCGACGACGACACCGAGGTTCGCTACACCGGCTGGGCCCGCTGGCAGCCTTTCTTCGCCTATGTGCTGCCGACGCTGTCGATCTTCGGGGTGGTGGTGGGGGCGCTGGCGGACGGCTGGGCCACGCCGACCGAGTGCGCCGCCATCGGCGCGTTCGCGACCATGCTGCTGGCGCTGGCCTACCGCGTGCTCACCCGCCACGCCCTGCTCAAGGCGCTCAAAGGCACGGCCGGCATTTCAGGAATGATCCTGTTCATCATCCTGGGCGCGACCACCTTCGCCCAGATCCTGTCGTTTTCGGGCGCCAGCAACGGCCTGGTGCAATTCATCACCGGGCAGGGCCTGTCCACCGCGATGATCATCGTCGGCATGATGCTGATGCTGATCTTCCTGGGCGTCTTCGTCGACCAGGTCAGCATGATGATGATCACGCTGCCGATCTTCATGCCGATCGTGCAGTCGCTGGCGATCGATCCGGTCTGGTTCGGCGTGATGTTCCTGATCTGCATGCAACTCGGCCTGCTGCTGCCGCCGCACGGCTTGCTGCTGATGACGATGCGGGGCGTGGCACCGCCGCAGGTGACGATGGCGCACATCTTCCGCGCCGTCGTGCCCTATGTGGTGATGAGTTTGGTGCTGCTGGCGGCTGTGTTCTGGTTTCCGCCGATCGCGACCTGGCTGCCGGCGCTGATCGGCTAAACCCTGCGTGCGGAATCTGCGCGGACGGCGAGACCGGGGAGGGCGCGGCGCATCGGCGCGGCGGCCGGTGCTTGCCACCGGCTTCCCTGTGGTTGCTCGATTCCATGACGCGTCGCAGAACTCACAGCGGGCCTAAGGCCCCGCTGTTCGGACAACCGCGACAAGTCAGATCACGAGGCGCGCAAGCGCGCCGTCATGGCCTCGAGCAAACACAGGCACCGCGCAAGATGCGCCGCGCCTTCCCCGGTCTCGCCGTTGGATGAGCTGTGGCGTGCGTGCGCCTACCGACCTTCTGCGCGGCAGGCGGTGTCCGGCGTGGGCGATCTCTGCGGCGGCTGCGGGATTCGGTCCGGGGCCGGAGCGCGCTTCAGCGCGCCTTGTGATCTGACTCGTCGCAGTTGTCCGAACGCAGGGGCCTTCGGGCCCGCAGTGAGTTCTGCGATGCCGGTCCCGGATCGGATCGCTCAGCGAAGTCGGCGCGCAGCGCTGACCGCCGCAGTGGGAGCCCGCGTCGGGCACCGCCTGCCGCGCCGCGCGGACGCCGACCTCAGTAGTCGTCCAGCACCGCGCCCTTGGACGCGCTCGACGCATTGAAAGCGAACTTGGCCTGTACGCCGCGGGTGTAACGCGGCTTGGGTGCGGTCCAGGCCTTGCGTCGCTTCTCGATTTCCGTCGCGGGCACGTTCAGCTCCAGCTTCAGCTGGTGCGCATCGATGGTGATCGAGTCGCCCTCGTGCACGAAGGCGATGGTGCCACCCGCTGCTGCCTCCGGTGCGACGTGGCCGACGACCATTCCCCAGGTGCCGCCCGAGAACCGGCCGTCGGTGATCAGGCCGACGGTCTCGCCCAGACCTGCACCGATCAGCGCGCCGGTGGGCGCGAGCATCTCGGGCATGCCGGGGCCACCCTTGGGCCCGAGGTAGCGCAACACCATCACGTCACCGGCCTTGATCCTGCCCGCCAGGATCGCCTGCAAGGCCGACTGCTCGTCGTCGAAGACCCGCGCCGGGCCGGTCATCACCGGCTTCTTGAGGCCGGTGATCTTGGCCACGCAGCCTTCGGGCGACAGGTTGCCCTTGAGGATGGCGAGATGCCCCTGTGCGTACATCGGCTTGCCGATCGGCCGGATCACGTCCTGGTCCGCGCGCGGTTCATCCGGCACGTCCGCGAGCACCTCGGCGATGGACTGGCCGGTGATCGTCAGGCAGTCGCCGTGCAGCAGGCCGGCCTTCAAAAGGATCTTCATGACCTGCGGAATGCCGCCCGCCTGGTGCAGGTCCACCGCGAGGTACTTGCCCGAGGGCTTGAGGTCGCACAGCACCGGCGTCTTCTGGCGCACGCGCTCGAAGTCGTCGATGGTCCACTCCACTTCGGCCGCATGGGCGATGGCCAGGAAGTGCAGCACTGCATTGGTGGAGCCGCCGGTCGCCATGATGACGGCGACCGCATTTTCGATCGCCTTGCGGGTCACCAGATCGCGCGGCTTGATGTCCTTTTTGATCGCCTCGACCAGCACCTTGGCCGATTCCTTCGCCGAGTTCATCTTCTCGTCGTGGGGGTTGGCCATGGTGGACGAGTAGGGCAGCGAGATGCCCAGCGCCTCGAACGCGCTCGACATCGTGTTGGCCGTGTACATGCCGCCGCACGAGCCGGTGCCGGGAATGGCGCGCATTTCGATCTCGCGCAGGTCTTCGTCGCTCATGTTGCCGGCGGCGTTCTGGCCCACGGCTTCGAAAACGCTGACGATGTTCAGGTCCTGGCCCTTGTAGCGGCCCGGCAGGATGGTGCCGCCGTAGACGTAGATGGCCGGCACGTTGGCGCGCAGCATGCCCATCAGGCCGCCCGGCATGTTCTTGTCGCAGCCGCCGACCACCAGCACGCCGTCCATCCACTGGCCCTGCACGCAGGTTTCGACGCAGTCCGAGATGACTTCGCGGCTGACCAGCGAATACTTCATGCCCTCCGTGCCCATGGCCATGCCGTCCGAGATCGTCGGCGTGCCGAAGATCTGCGCATTGCCGCCGGCTTCCTCGATGCCTTCCACGGCCGCATCGGCGAGCCTTTGCAGGCCGCTGTTGCATGGCGTGATGGTGCTGTGGCCATTGGCGACACCCACCATGGGCTTCTTGAAGTCGCTTTCCTGGTAGCCCATGGCGTAGTACATCGAGCGGTTCGGCGCGCGCGACTTGCCTTCGACGAT
>JANXVP010000488.1 GCA_025351615.1 Ramlibacter sp.
CGGCGCTTTTGGCGGCGTCGAACATCGCCTCCACCTTGGCCATCGGGTCGGGCCCCACCCAGTTGCCGTTCACTTCGTTGCCGACTTCCCAAACGCTGACGGTGTCGCCAAGCGCTGCTATGTACTGGTCGATGCGCGCGCGGACGCCAGCTGGGCCCAGGCGGGACATGTCCGACGAGTCGAGGGGCTGGCCCATGACGTCGGCGACTCTGGAAATTGCGGAGATGGAAGCGACATAGTCGGACGGAGAGCGCCCCAGGTCAAAGGTGGTGCGGACCATCGCGCGTCGCGGCAACGCGGCCAGGGCATCGACCTGGTCCGCAGTGCCGACGGTGGGGTCGTCGGTGGTCACGCCCACGACCCTGCCGACGGAGGCCGGAGCAGGGCTGGTGGAAGTCGGGGCTGGGGCGCTCTCGCCCTGGCTGCCACCGCCGCAGGACAACACGAAGGCGGTCAGGAGCATTCCGGTGACGCGGCCGGCGGGCCAGGGTTCTCGTGTTCAAGGCTGGATGTCCCGTGCATCAGAGGCTGGCACAGAGCATGTCCGAGCCAGCGCTGGATGGCAAGCGATCAGCCGATTGACAGTCCGGCAATTTGTAGCTATATTAAGTTCTGATTACGGAGCCAATATGGACGCTATTCTCGCAGACGTCGTGGTGAGTATGTCCGAGTTCAAGAAGAACCCGGCAGCTGTTCTACGGGGCGCAAACAATCGGCCGGTGGCCGTGCTGAATCACAACCGAGCTGCCTTCTACATGGTCGAGCCGCCCCTGTTCGAGGCACTCATGGAAGAGCTGGCGGACCGGGAACTCTACCGAAAAGTCCTTCGACGCATGGCTGACAAGTCCAAGGCGGTCGAGGTTGACATTGACAGCCTCTAAGAAGGCGCCCAAGCACAAGTATCGGCTCTTCTTCCTGCCGGACGCGCTTGAGGAGTGGCGCGACTTGGACGGCTCAATCCAGCAAAACCTCAAGAAGCTGCTCGCCAAGCGTCTGGACAACCCCCACGTGCCTGGCGGCGAATTGCATGGGGCCCTTTCCAGTTGCTACAAAATCAAGCTCAATAAACAGGGCGTGCGACTTGTCTACGAGGTCGAAGACAACAACCTCATTGTGATGGTGCTGTCGGTGGACCGGCGAGAGGACAGCGCAGCGTACAAGTCGGCGATTGATCGACTCTCTGCCGCTGCGACGGCGTTGTCGAAGGCCGAAAGCGCTAAGCCCACTGGGCCGGTCCCACGGCGCAAACCTGCGCTGGGAATAAACTCGCGCCGGTGAGCAAAACCGTCGCCACCGCGCACCAGCCCCTGGCCGAACGCCTGCGTCCCAAGACGCTGGGCGAGGTGGTGGGCCAGCAGCACCTGCTCGGCGACGGCATGCCGCTGCGCATCGCCTTCGAGTCGGGCCAGCCGCACAGCTGCATTCTCTGGGGGCCGCCGGGCACCGGCAAGACCACCATCGCGCGGCTGATGGCCGATGCCTTCGATGCGCAGTTCATCACCATCAGCGCGGTGCTGGGCGGCGTCAAGGACATCCGCGAAGCTGTCGAACGGGCGCAGATGGCGCAAGGCACGGCGTTGGAAAACGCCTCCGGCGTGGGCTCGGGCGGTCGCCGCACCATCGTTTTCGTCGACGAGGTGCACCGCTTCAACAAGAGCCAGCAGGACGCTTTCCTGCCGCATGTGGAATCGGGCCTGTTCACCTTCATCGGCGCCACCACCGAAAACCCGTCCTTCGAAGTCAACTCCGCGCTGCTGTCCCGGGCCGCCGTGTACGTGCTGCAGCCCTTGACGGTGATGGACCTGGCGCAGATCGTCACCAAGGCGCAGGCGCTCGGGGCCGTTCCTGCGATCGAGCAGGCTGCGCTGGACCGCCTGGTGGCGTACGCCGACGGCGACGCACGGCGGCTGCTCAACACGCTGGAAACCCTGGCGGTCGCGGCCACGCAGGAGAAGCTCGGCGAGGTCACCGACAGCTGGCTGCTCAAGGTGCTGGGCGAGCGCATGCGCCGTTACGACAAGGGTGGCGAGCAGTTCTACGACACCATCAGCGCCCTGCACAAGTCCGTGCGCGGCTCCGATCCCGACGCCTCGCTGTACTGGTTCATGCGGATGCTCGATGGCGGCGCCGACCCGCTCTACATGGCGCGCCGCCTGATCCGCATGGCCAGCGAAGACATCGGCCTGGCCGATCCGCGCGCCTTGCGGCTGGCGCTGGACGCGGCCGAGACCTACGAGCGGCTCGGCACGCCCGAAGGCGAGCTGGCACTGGCCTCGTGCGTGGTCTACCTGGCGATGGCGCCCAAGTCGAACGCGGTGTACACCGCCTACAACGAGGCCAAGGCCCTGATCAAGAAGGATGGCACCCGGCCGGTGCCGCTGCACCTGCGCAACGCGCCGACGCAGCTGATGAAGGACCTGGCGTACGGCAAGGATTACCGCTATGCGCACGACGAGGAGGGCGGCTTCGCTGCGGGCGAAACCTATTTTCCCGAGGGCATGGAGGCGCCCCGGTTCTACCGGCCGGTGGACCGCGGCCTCGAAATCCGGATCGGGGAGAAGCTGCGCAGTTTGCGCCAGCTTAACGACGACAAGCGCTGAAGGCGGATAAAACCACGGGGGCCGTTTTTGGTGCCGGACCCATGGCTACAATCGCGCACGATCAACCCGCCCCTGCTGCATCTGGCGGGTTTTTTGCTAGATGGCTTCACACGAACGGAGAAGCAATATGGAAATCCTGCTGCAGCAGATCATCAACGGCCTGGTTCTGGGCAGCATGTACGCCCTGGTGGCCTTGGGCTACACCATGGTCTACGGCATCATCAACCTGATCAACTTCGCCCATGGCGAGGTGCTCATGGTCGGCGCCCTGACCAGCTGGTCGATCATCGTGACCATCCAGGAGTCCATGCCCTGGATGCCGGGCTGGCTGGTCCTGATCGTGGCCCTGGTGCTGTCCTGCGCGGTGGCCGCCATGCTCAACTTCATCATCGAAAAAGTAGCCTACCGGCCGCTGCGCAACAGCCCCAAGCTGGC
>JANXVP010000492.1 GCA_025351615.1 Ramlibacter sp.
GAAAGCGGACCGCATCCGGTGGTGCTGTTTTACATGGACGCTCCCGGCAAGCGCGAAGAGCTGCACGACATGGCGCGGCGGCTGGCTTCGGTGGGCTACTACGTGGTGTTGCCGAACCTGTACTACCGGCGCAGCCGCGACTTCTGGCTGCAGGAGCGGACCGAGGCAGCGATGGCAGTGATGTTCGAGCACATGCACGCGCTGACCAACCCGATGGTGACCCAGGACACGCAGGCAATGTTCGACTTCGTCGATGCGCAGCCCGAGGCAGACAGCGGCCGGATCGGCGGGGTCGGCTACTGCATGAGCGGACCGTTCGTCATGGCGGCCGCAGCCGCGTTCCCGGATCGCATCAAGTGCATCGCCTCGATCCACGGCGCACAGCTGGTCACCGACAAGCCCGATTCCCCGCACTTGATGGCGCCGCAGATCCATTGCGAGAGCTATTTCGCCTGCGCCGAGATCGACAAGTGGGCGCCGGAGGCGGTCATCGAGCAGCTGCAGGCCGCCCTCGTCGCCGCGGGCACGCCGCACCGCATCGAGTGGTATCCCAAAGCCGAACACGGCTTCGTGTTTCCGCTGCGCAAGGGCATCTACGACCAGCCGTCCGCCGAGCGGCACTGGGAGCGGCTGTTCGACCTGTTCGGACGGAGGCTCGCGCCGGGCTGAGCTTCAGGGCTCCAGCAGGCGCCTGACCGACGCGTAGTTGCCCTCGAGCGCAATTTCGCCGGCCGTCTTGCCGCGCGCATCCTTCAACCCGCGGTCGGCGCCCTGCTCCAGCAACAGGCGCACCGTGCCTTCGTGGCCGTAGCCGGCGGCCCACATCAGCAGCGTGAGGTCGTTCGCGAGATGCGCATTGACGTCGGTGCCGGCTTTGAGCAGCGCGGCCATGCAGTCCACGCAGCCGCTTCCGGCAGCGTAGACCGCCGCGTTTTTCCGCACCCGGTCTTCCGGCGCGATGCTGGCGCCGGCAGCGAGCAGCTTGCGCACGATCTCGGCGTTGCCGGCAAAGCTCGCCGCCATCAACGGCGTGACGCCGGCGATGTTCGGCAGGTTCGCATCGGCTCCCGCTTTGAGCAGCACGTCCACCAGTTCCACCCGCCCCTTGGCCGACGCCATGTTCAGGGGCGAGTCGCCGTTGCGGTCACGCGAGTCCACCTTCGCACCCTGCGCCAGCAGCGCCCCGACGCGTGGCACCACGCCGGCCCGGGCAGCCATGACCAGCTGGCCATTGATGTTGATCTGGTCGATGCCCTGCTGGGCGTGCGCAAAGGCAAACGTGCTGCACAGCAGCAATGCGGAAACGGTCTTGGCGATGGGATTCATGGGTTGTCTCAAAAAGAGAATTTCGATGCAGCGGTGGTACCGCTCGGGCTATTCTGCCCGCGAGCATCTTGCCTAGTTGGATGGAAACCTAAATACTACAGGGCGCCGGGACAGCCGGCACGGAACGCCTGTCGCGACCGGTCCCGAGAAAAAACCAACCCTCACGAGGAGACGCCTGATGCATCCACTTACCCTTCACCCGCGCCTGCTGGCGCTCCTCGCCGCCAGCACCCTCGCGGCCGGCGCTCAGGCCCAGGAAATCCAGGGCCAGACGAACCGGCAGGCCACCGAGATCACCAAGGCGCCCAACGTCACGCAGTCGAACCTGAACAGCGCGCATGGGCAGGGCGTCAACTGGTTGCACACCAACGGCGGCTACGAGCAGCAGCGCTACTACCCCGGCACCCAGATCAACACCGGCAACGTCAAGAAGCTCAAGCCGGCGTTCATGTTCCAGACCGAGGTGCGCGAGTCGATGGAGACGGCGCCGATCGTGGTCGATGGCGTGATGTACATGACCACCTCGTTCAACCATGTGTATGCGCTCGACGCCGTGACCGGCCGGGAGTTCTGGCACTACAAGCACAAGATGGGTCCGATCACCACCTTCTGCTGCGGCCCCAACAACCGGGGCGTGGCGATCGAGGGCGGCAAGCTGTTCATGGGCACGCTGGATGCCAAGCTGGTCTCGCTGGACGCCAAGACCGGCAAGCTGCTGTGGGAAACCGAGATTGCCGACCCCGAAAAAGGCTACAGCGAAACCATGTCGCCCACGGTGGTGGACGGCAAGGTCCTGATCGGGACCAACGGCGGTGAATACGGCATCCGCGGCTTCGTCAAGGCCTTCGATTCGGCCAGCGGCAAGCTGCTGTGGACCTTCTACACGATTCCCGAAAAAGGCCATGAAGGCGTCTGGGCCGAGAACGATCTGACCGGCCGCAACATGAAGCGCGACATCCCGGCCGAGAAGACGGCGCTGGCACGCAACAGCTCGTTCTACCAGACGCTGGGCGGCGGGGTGTGGATGAATCCGGCGGTGGACCTGAAGACGCGGACCATCTTCTTCGTGGTCGGCAATCCGTCGCCCGACCTGTTCGGCGCCGAGCGTCCGGGCGACAACCTGTACACCGATTCGCTGGTCGCGGTCGATCTCGACTCCGGCGCGTACAAGTGGCATTCGCAATACATCGCGCACGACGTGTGGGACCTGGACGCGGTGAGCCCGCCGATCCTGGTCGACGTCAAAGACGCGAACGGCCGCATGGTGCCGGGCGTCATTCACGGCGGCAAGACCGGCCACGTCTACGTCCACAACCGCGCCGACGGCAAGCTGATCCGCTTCTCGGAAGCCATGATCCCGCAGGAAAATATGTGGGCGCTGCCGACAGCCACCGGCGCGCGCATGCTGCCCGGCGCCAACGGCGGCGTGGAATGGTCGCCGATGGCCTTCAGCCCGAAGCACCGCCTGGCCTATGCGTTGAACCTGCATCAGCCCATGACCTACCACGTCGAGACCGCCGCCTATCCCGGCGGCAAGCTGTGGCTCGGTGGTGCCTTCAAGACCATCGAAAGCGAAAAGCAGTGGGGCCGGCTGGCCGCGGTGAACATCGACACCGGCAAGATGGCCTGGAAGTTCGACACCGAGCAACCGCTGATCGGTGGCGCGCTTGCCACCGCCGGCGACCTGGTGTTTTACGGCGAAGGCAACGGCATGTTCCGCGCCCTGCACGCCGGCACCGGCAAGATGCTCTGGGAATTCAACTGCGGCGCCGGCGCCAATGCAATGCCGGTGTCATACACCGTCAATGGCAAGCAATACGTGGCGATGGGCTGCGGCGGCAATACCCAGCTCGACTTCAAACGCGGCAACACCATGGTGGTGTTCGCCCTGGCGGAGTGAGGATGGCGGGCCAGCGCGTCGTTTCACGGGCGGCGCTGGCCGCCGCCCTGTTCCTGGCCGCGGTGGCGCCCGCCGCGGCGCAGGACATCGAGGCCGGGCGCGCCAAGTCGCAAGCCTGCGCGGCCTGCCACGGCGCCGATGGCAACTCGGCGTCCGGCATGTTCCCCAACCTGGCGGGCCAGACCTGGCGTTATCTCTACGTCCAGCTCAAGGATTTCAAGGAAGGCCGGCGCAGCAATCCGCTGATGTCGCCGATGGCTGCTTCGCTGTCGCGCGAGGACATGATCAACATCGCCAACTTCTATGCCGCGCAGCCACTCAAGCCATCGGCCTTCAAGGCCGACGAAGGCAAGGTGAAGCTCGGCAAGGCCAAGGCCGACGAGACGCTCTGCACCATGTGCCACCTGGGTGGCTTCCTGGGCCAGAACGAGATCCCGCGCGTGGCGGGGCAGCAGTACGACTACATCGTCCAGCAGCTGAAGGATTTCAAGGCCCGCAACCGCACCAACGACGCCGGCAACATGACCAGCGTCGGCCAGACGCTGAGCGAAGCCGACATCGAGAACCTCGGGCACTACCTCACCAGCTTGCGGTGAGGTTTCAGCGCGTGGTGAGTCTGCCTTCGCGCGTCACCATGGCCAGGTCGACGAACTTGCTGCCATGCTGCAGCCCATTGCCGAACGTGATCTTGTAGCCGCCCAGGTCGTAGCTGCCCAGGTTGGCAAGCGAGTCCAGCACGCTCTGGCGCGTCACCGGCTTCCTGGCCCGGCGGATGCCTTCGGCCAGAACCCGGGCGCCGAAGCAGGCCTCCAGCTGGGTCGAATTCATCGGCGGCTTGACGCCCGCTGTTGCGAGGGCCTGCGCGCATTCGCGCACCGCCGGGATGGGGGAGGTGGGGCTGGGCACGACTTGCGCGATGGAGACCCCGGCACTGGCGGGTCCGGCTGCTGCGATGTACTGGTCGGCGCCGACAAACGACAGGCTGGAGGTGGGAATCATCCGGCCCATGGCCACCAGCTCCTTCTGGATCTGCGCCGCGGCGCCGGAAATCGTCGTGTTCAGCAGCACCTCGGGCTTCTGCGCCAGCAGGGCCTGCACGTCGGCCTTGCCGACCGGCGCGTTGCGCTTGAGCGGCAACCCCTGCGGCACCAGGTTGATCTTCTTGAGGTACTGCGATACCACGTCGAGGTTCTGCTTGCCGACCTCGTCGTCGTAGTAGATGACGCTGACCCGCTTGAAGCCCAGGCTGGTCCAGAAGTTGAGCATTTTCTCCATTTCCTCGCCGTAGGAGGCGCGCACGGTGAACAGCACCGGGCTGTTGGTCCGCACCGCGTTGGCCCCGGAGAATGGCGCAAAGAAGACGACGCCCTTTTTTTCCGCCTGGGGCAAGGCGTCGAGGCTGAGGGTGGCGGACGCGAAGCCGAACAGCGCCAGCAGGTCCCTGTTCTCGAGCAGCAAAGCCGCGTTGGCACCCGCCTGCTTGCGGTCGTTCTTGTCGTCCAGCGACAGCAGTTCGATCGCCCGGCCCTGCACCCCCCCCTTTGCATTGAGCGACGCAAACCAGGCAGCAGCGCCGTCACGGATGTCCTGGCCGAACCTGGCGTTGCCCCCTGTGAGAGGCGCAGACTGGCCGATCACCCACTTGTCCTGCCCGTGGGCCGCGCAGCCGGCGGCGAGCAGCGCCCACAGCGCGGTCTTTCTCAACAGCATGAAGATTCCTCAAAGGCAGTCACGCCCTGACTCGTCATTACGGCCGAATTCGCGCTGTCTGGCAATGCTCAAAATCCCGCAGCAAGCCCGTCACGACGCGAATCGCTGGCGGCGATATAGCCGTCGACCCTGGGCTCGCCGGCGCGCCAGATGAACTGCCCCGCGCCAAAATCCTGGTAGCTGTCGTTGATGACTTCCATCCGGTGGCCGCGGCCGATCAGCTCCTGCACCGTCGCCTTGTTCATCTGCTGTTCGACGTTCAGCTCCAGCCCGGCATTGAAGCGCCAGCGCGGGGCGTCGCAGGCGGCCTGCGGGCTCTGACCGTAGTCGAGCATCCGCACCAGCGTCTGCATGTGGCCTTGCGGCTGCATGTTGCCGCCCATCACGCCGAAGCTCATGACCGGCTGCCCTTGTTGCGTCAGGAAGGCCGGGATGATGGTCTGGAACGGCCGTTTGCCCGGCGCGACCTGGTTGGCGCCCGGCTCCAGGCTGAAGCCGTAGCCGCGGTTCTGCAGGCTGATGCCGAAGGTCGGCTCGACGCAGCCCGAGCCGAATCCCATGTAGTTGCTCTGGATGAAGCTGATCATCATGCCGTTCTCGTCGGCCGCCGTCAGGTAGATGGTGCCGCCCCTGACCGGGTTGCCGGCGCCGAAATCCTGCGCCTTCCTTAAGTCGATCAGCTTCGCCCGGCTTTTCAGGTAGCCGTCGTCGAGCATCTGCTCGGTCGTGACCTCCATCGCCTTGCGCTCGGCGACGTACTTGTAAGTATCCGCAAAGGCCAGCTTCATGGCCTCGATCTGCAGATGCTGCGCGTCGGCGCCGTCCACCGGCATCCCGGTGAGGTCGAACTGCTGCAGGATGCCCAGCGCGATCAAGGCGGCGATGCCCTGTCCGTTCGGCGGAATCTCGTGCAGCGTGTAGCCACGGTAGTCCTTGCCGATTGGCTTGACCCACTCGGGCTGGAAGCCGGCCAGATCCTTCGCGGTCATGGTGCCGCCATTGGCACTGGAGAACTTCTCGATGGCCTGCGCGATTTCACCGCGGTAGAACGCTTCGCCCTTGCTCTGGGCGATGGCGCGCAGGGCCCGGGCCGCCGCCTTGAACTGGAACAGCTCGCCGACCTGGGGCGCGCGGCCCCACGGCAGAAAGCTGTCGGCCCAGCCCGGCAGGCTGCGCATTTCCGGCGTGGCGCTGGCCCACTTCTGCTGCACCACGACCGGCAGCAGGTAGCCGCGTTCGGCGATGTCGATCGCCGGCTCGAGCAGGTCGGCGAAGGGCAGCTTGCCGAAGCGCTCGCTGAGCGCCATCCAGCTGCCGACAGCGCCGGGCACGGTGACCGAATCGAAGCCCCGCTTGGGCGGCTTCTTCGCGTCGCCGCCGTGCTTCTTGCCGAAATACCCGGGTGTCCAGCTGGCCGGCGCCGGGCCGGACGAGTTCAGGCCGTGCAGCTCCTTGCCGTCCCAGAGGATGGCGAAGGAATCGCTGCCCAGGCCGTTGCTGACCGGCTCGCAGATCGTCATCGCGGCGGCCGCGGCGATGGCCGCATCCACCGCATTGCCGCCCTTCCACATCATCCGCAAGCCGGCCTGCGCCGCCAGCGGATGCGAAGTCGAACAGACATTGCGCGCCATCACCGGGATGCGGGTGCTGGGATAGGGATTGACGTAGTTGAATTTCATGGTTGGGTTGTCTGCTGTGGATCTTGGTGCCGGCGAGGATCTTCTCCTGTGGATTATCTCGCCTGGGCGCCTGCCCGCAGGCATTCCAGAATTGCCAAGCCCAATCGAGTGTGCTTTGATCCCCGACACAAAACTGAAGGAGCGTTCATGATGGCCAGGCTGATCCGGTATTTTCTGGTTGCCGCGTTGGTGTCCTTGTCCGGCTGCGCTGCGCCCCCCGGAGCCGGGGGCAACGCACTGCTGACGGAAGAGTTTCGGGTTGCCAGCGATCCGGGCATCCAGATCTACGTGCGCAACAAGCGCCCGGCGAACATGACCGGTTTCAGCTCGGCGAAGACCGTGCTGTACGTTCACGGCGCGACCTATCCCGCCTCGACGGCTTTCGACCTCCGCCTGGACGGGCTGTCCTGGATGGACTACATCGCCCAGCAGGGCTACGACGTCTACTTGCTGGACATCAGGGGCTACGGTCAATCGACCCGGCCGCCCCAGATGGAACGTGCCGCCGACCTGAGCGCGCCATTTGCCGGCACTGAGGAGGCGATGCGGGATGTGGATGCGGTGGTCGAATTCATCCGCAAACGCCGCGGCGTCGAAAAGGTCAACCTGCTCGCCTGGTCCTGGGGCACCGCGATCATGCAGTGGTACACCAGCATGAACAGCCAGAAGGTCGACAAGCTGGTGTTGTACGCGCCGGTGTGGATTCGCCAGGGCGCATCGCTGGTCCAGACGGGTGCGGGACCGACTCCGGCTTACCGCTCGGTCCGTATGGAGCAGGCGAAGGCACGCTGGCTGACCGGAGTCGCGCTCGACAAGCGGGGCGCCCTGATTCCGGCCGGCTGGTTCGACACCTGGGCCGCAGCGACGCTCGCCACGGATCCAGTCGGCTCGCGGCAGACACCCCCTGTGCTGCGAGCGCCCAACGGCGTGGTTGCGGACGGCTTGCGCTATTGGGGCAACGGCGTGATTCCCTGGAAGGTGGAAGACATCCGGGTGCCGGTGCTGCTGATCAAGGGGAAATGGGATATGGACACTCCCGCCTACATGGCGCAAGCTCTTTTTCCGAAACTGGTGAACGCCCCTTACAAGCGTTATGTGGAACTGGGTGAAGGCACCCATTCCATCATCATGGAGAAAAACCGCATGGACCTGTTCCGGGAAGTCCAGCTGTTCCTGGACGAGCCACG
>JANXVP010000493.1 GCA_025351615.1 Ramlibacter sp.
CCCATGGCGAGGTGCTGATGGTGGGCGCCCTCACCAGCTGGTCGATCATCGTGACGGTCCGCGAGTCCGTGCCCGGCATGCCGGGCTGGGTGCTGCTGATCATCGCGCTGGTGCTGTCCTGCTTCGTCGCCGCGGTGCTCAATTTCGTCATCGAGAAGGTGGCCTACCGGCCGCTGCGCAACAGCCCCAAGCTGGCGCCGCTGATCACCGCCATCGGCATGTCCATCCTGCTGCAGACGCTGGCGATGATCATCTGGAAGCCGAACTACAAACCCTATCCGACGCTGTTGCCGCCGGTGCCTTTCCAGATCGGCGGCGCGGTGATCACGGCGACGCAGATCATGATCCTGGGTCTGACGGCCGTGTCGCTCGCCGTGTTGATGTACCTGGTCAACTACACCCGCCTGGGCCGTGCGATGCGCGCGACGGCGGAAAACCCGCGGGTGGCGGCCCTGATGGGCGTGAAGCCCGACACGGTGATCTCGGCCACCTTCATCATCGGCGCCGTGCTGGCAGCCATCGCCGGCGTCATGTACGCGTCCAACTACGGCACGGTGCAGCACACCATGGGCTTTCTGCCCGGCCTGAAGGCCTTCACCGCCGCGGTTTTCGGCGGCATCGGCAACCTGGCCGGCGCGGTGGTCGGCGGCATCCTGCTCGGACTGATCGAGTCGATCGGCTCCGGCTACATCGGCGCGCTCACCGGGGGGGTGCTGGGCAGCCACTACTCCGACATCTTCGCCTTCATCGTCCTGATCATCATGCTGACGCTGCGGCCCTCGGGCCTGCTGGGCGAGCGTGTGGCGGACCGCGCATAGGAGGCCGGGCATGATGAATTTCATCAACCGGCAGAACCGGCACCTGGTGATCGCTGTCGCGGCAGCGCTGCTGATCGTCCTGCCGCTGCTGCTGCAGGTGGGCGGCAACGCCTGGGTCCGCATCGCCGACACGGCGCTGCTGTATGTGCTGCTGGCCCTGGGGCTGAACATCGTTGTCGGCTATGCCGGCCTGCTCGACCTGGGCTACGTCGCGTTCTACGCGCTGGGCGCCTACATGTTCGGCCTGCTGGCTTCGCCGCACCTGACCGAGAATTTCGCAGCGGTGGCGGCCCTGTTCCCGACCGGCCTGCACATGCCGCTGTGGGTGGTGATCCCGGCCGGCGCCGCGCTGGCCGGTGTCTTCGGCATCCTGCTCGGTGCGCCGACGCTCAAGCTGCGCGGCGACTACCTGGCCATCGTGACGCTGGGTTTCGGTGAAATCATCCGCGTGTTCCTGAACAACCTGGACCATCCGGTCAACATCACCAACGGCCCCAAGGGCCTGAACCAGATCGACTCGATCCATTTCTTCGGCCTCGACCTGGGCAAGCCGGCCAGCTTGTTCGGGCTGGAGATCGCTTCGGTCTCGCTGTACTACTACCTGTTCCTGTCGCTGGTGGTGGTCAGCGTGATCGTCTGCCACCGGCTGGAGTTCTCGCGCATCGGCCGGGCCTGGATGGCCATCCGCGAAGACGAGATCGCGGCCAAGGCGATGGGCATCAACACCCGCAACCTGAAGCTGCTGGCGTTCGGCATGGGCGCCACCTTCGGCGGCGTGGCGGGTTCCATGTTCGGCGCCTTCCAGGGCTTCGTCTCGCCCGAATCGTTCAGCCTGATGGAGTCGGTGATGATCGTCGCGATGGTGGTGCTGGGCGGCATCGGCCACCTGCCGGGCGTGATCCTCGGCGCCGTGCTGTTGTCCGCCCTGCCGGAGGTGCTGCGCTATGTCGCCGGGCCGCTGCAGGCGATGACGGGTGGCCGGCTCGACGCCGCCATCCTGCGCCAGCTGCTGATCGCGGTGGCCATGATCTCGGTGATGCTGCTGCGCCCGCGCGGGCTGTGGCCGGCGCCCACGCACGGCAAGTCGCTGCAGAAACCAGGTGTTGCGGCAACGACGGCGGAAGTGGTCGCAGCCGATCATCCGCCAGCGCTCAACTGAACCCGGAACGACCATGGCAGAACCAGTTCTTCGTGTCGCCGGCATCTCGAAACGCTTCGGTGGCCTGCAAGCCCTGGCCGACGTGGGCATCACCATCGAGCGCGGCCAGGTCTACGGCCTGATCGGCCCCAACGGCGCCGGCAAGACCACCTTCTTCAACGTCATCACCGGCCTCTACACAGCGGACAGCGGCGTCTTCGAGCTGGCGGGCAAGCCGTACCAACCGACCGCTGTGCATGAAGTCGCCAAGGCCGGAATCGCCCGCACCTTCCAGAACATCCGCCTGTTCGCGGACATGACGGCACTGGAGAACGTGATGGTCGGGCGCCACATCCGCACCAGGTCCGGATTGCTTGGGGCCATCTTCCGCACCCCCGGATTCAAGTCGGAGGAGCTGGCGATTGCCAAGCGCGCGCAGGAGCTGCTCGATTACGTCGGCATCGGCAAGTTCGCCGACTACAAGGCGCGGACCCTGTCGTACGGAGACCAGCGCCGGCTCGAGATCGCGCGGGCCCTGGCCACCGATCCGCAGCTGATCGCGCTCGACGAACCCGCGGCCGGCATGAATGCGACCGAGAAGATCCTGCTGCGTCAGCTGATCGACCAGATCCGCAAGGACAACCGGACCATCCTGCTGATCGAGCACGACGTCAAGCTGGTGATGGGGCTGTGCGACCGCGTGACGGTGCTGGACTACGGCAAGCAGATCGCCGAGGGCACGCCCGCCGACGTGCAGAAAAACGAGAAGGTGATTGAGGCCTACCTCGGCACCAGCGGTCACTAAGGCGGAGCGGATACAAAAATGGCAGAGATTCTTCTTGAGGTGCGCGGGCTGAAGGTCGCCTATGGCGGCATCCAGGCCGTCAAGGGCGTGGATTTCGAGGTGCGCGAGGGCGAGCTGGTGTCGCTGATCGGGTCCAACGGCGCCGGCAAGACCACCACCATGAAGGCCATCACCGGCAGCCTGCCGTTCGTCGATGGCGACATCCGGTACTTGGGCCAGAGCATCCGCGGCAAGGGCGCCTGGGACCTGGTGAGGCAGGGCCTGGCGATGGTGCCGGAAGGGCGCGGCGTGTTCGCGCGGATGTCGATCACCGAGAACCTGCAGATGGGTGCCCACATCCGCAACGACAAGCCTGAAATCGCCAAGGACATGGAGAAGGTGTTCACGACCTTTCCCCGCCTGAGGGAGCGTAAGGACCAGCTCGCCGGGACACTGTCCGGGGGCGAGCAGCAGATGCTCGCGATGGGCCGCGCCCTGATGAGCCGTCCCAAGGTGTTGCTGATGGACGAGCCGTCGATGGGGCTGTCGCCGTTGATGGTCGACAAGATTTTCGACGTGGTCAAGGAGGTGTACGAGCAGGGCGTGACCATCTTGCTGGTGGAGCAAAACGCCAGCCGCGCCTTGCAGATCGCCAACCGCGCCTACGTGATGGAGTCCGGCCTGATCACCATGAGCGGCGATGCGAAACAGCTGCTGACCGACCCAAAAGTCCGCGCCGCGTATCTGGGCGAGTAACGATTCGTCGTCGCGTAGGCGGGGAGATTCGTCATCCCCGCATACAACAGTCGTCATCCCCGCGAAGGCGGGGATCCAGAGCGCCGATGACTAACGCGCGCAGCGCGGAGGACTGAAAGCCCTGGATTCCCGCCTCCGCGGGAATGACCAGTCCTAGTACTTGTACTGCAGCCCGAGGCTGGTCGAGCGGACGGGGTCGCGGGCGCCGCCGGCGAAGCGGAAGTCATGGCTTTCCAGGGCGAGGGTGGCGGACAGCTGCGCCGTGAAGTCGTAGCTCACCCCGGCGCCGTACGACAGGCCGAAGCCTCGTTCCGACCCCGTGGCCGCCGTGCTGCCAGCGCCGGCCGTTGTTTCGGTCCGGCCATAGGTGGTCCCCACCTTGCCGAATACCCCCAGCGCGTCCCAAACCGGCGTTTTGCCGACCAGGCTCAAATCCAGCCCGCGCGCGCGGGTGGTTCCGCCGCCGCGGCTGATCCGGCCCATGTCCAGGTAGCCAAGCTCGACGCCCCAGAAGTTGCCCAGCATGCTGCCGGCGGAAATCTCGACCGCGTTGCCGTTGCTGTCGCAGCTGAACGAGGTCGCGCCGCAAGAGGAGGTGTAGTGGGAGCGGCCCAGGCTCAGGCCGATGTAGCCGCGACCTTTGCCTGGCATCAACGAGCGTGCCGACGAGCCAGTCTCAGCCGAGGACGTCGCCTGCGCGAAAGCGCCGGTAGCGATGGAGGCAGCGCAGACGAAGGCTATAAGAACTCGCGCATTCATGGCATCCCTCCTGCTTGTTGTGATTCGGTAAACCAACTTACGTCCAGAAGCAAAAAGTTTGCGTAGGACATTTCCCACGACCGTCGTAGGAGCCTCAGCAGCGCTATTCTTTTAATAGCAACAGACCCAGATCCGGTCAATCCACCTTCGCTCCCGAGGCCTTCACCACATTCTCGTACTTCGCCAGCTCGGCTTTCATGAAATTTGCGAATTCTTCGGGACTGGTCGGGGCCGGTTCCGCCAGCAAGCCTGCGAAGCGGGTTTTGGTCTCCGGCGACTGCAGCGCCGCCACAAAGGCCTGGTTCAGCTTGACGACCACGTCCCTGGGCGTCCTGGCGGGCGCCACCAGGCCCCACCAGGTGTCGATGGCAAAGCCCTTGAGCGTCTCGGCGACTGCCGGCACGTCCGGCAGGCTGGGCGACCGGCGCAGGGTGGTCACCGCCAGCGCCTTGAGCTTGCCGCTGCGGATGTTGGGCGCGGCCGTCGCGAGGTTGTCGAAGTTGAAGTCGACCTGGCCCGACAGCAGGGCAAGCTGCGCCGGGTTGCCGCCGTTGTAGGGGATGTGCACGGCGAAGATGCCGGCATCGCGCTTGAACATCTCGCCCGCCAGGTGGCCGGCGCTGCCATTGCCGCCGCTGCCGTAATTCAGCTTGCCGGGATGGGCTTTGCCGTAGGCGATCAGGTCGGCCAGTGAGTTGATCCTGAGACGGGCCGCGGAATCGGCGTTCATCACCAGCACATTGGGAACGCGGACCATCTGCGTGATGGGCGTGAAGTCTTTCACTGCGTCGTAGGGCATCTTGCTGAAGAGCCAGGGGTTGATGGCGTGGGTCGCCACCGCAGCGATGCCGATCGTCAACCCGTCGGGCGCTGCCTTGGCCACCACGTCGGCGCCGATGTTGCCGCCGCCGCCGGGGCGGTTGTCGATGATGACGGGCCCCAGCGAGTCCTTGACCCGTTCGGCGAGCAAGCGCGCCGTGACGTCGATTGGGCCGCCGGCTGCGTAGGGGACGACCAGCCGGATCGGGCGGTTCTGAGCCAGTGAGACAGTGGACGACAAAGCCGCGGCAACGGCCAGGGCAGTCAGGAAGGTTCTACGGTTCATGCGGGCATTTTCCCAGTGGCGCAAATGGCTACCGAGATGACATTCCCTTACGCACCGTGTAGTCCCTGTCTGTCAGTTCAGCGCCGGGGCTGCCGCGTTGAAGGTAGGTGGACGAGAGTCCATTGCTTTCCAACCACCCACGGAGTCCAACATGAAATTCCAGACCCTCGTCATCGCAGCCGCCCTGAGCCTGGCTGGCGCCGCCTTCGCAGCCCCCAGGAACGTCCAAACGGTTCCGGTGAACACCCAGGCGATCCACTCGACGATGCACCATGCCACCAGGCATGCCGTGCGCCACCACCACCACGCCATCCACCGCACAGCCATGAAGCACCACACCGGCATGCGCATGGCGCACCGTGGCCACGACCGCGACTACGGCACCTCGGTCCAGACCGACGGGACCAACACCAGCCGCGAAGGCCGCATGGACCAGGCGCTGCAGAAGTTCCGCACCCACGGCTGATCGCCGCGCCTCGGGCTGAGGCAGACCCTCAGTCCTTGTGCTTGTCCGCTTCCGTCGTGAAGGAGTCTGCAAAGTACTCTTCCGGCGGAAGTTTCGCGTGCGCGCTGTAGTCGGCCCGCGCTGAATCGACCACGATCGGCGCGCCGCATGCGTACACCTGATGGCCGGAGAGATCCGGAAAGTCTTCGAGCACCGCCTTGTGCACGAAGCCCACGCGCCCTGTCCAGTTGTCCTCCGGCATCGCATTGGAGATCACCGGCACGTAGCTGAGGCTGGGCATCTCGGCCAACTTCGTCTGCACCCAGTCGTCGAGATACAAATCTTCCGGCCGGCGTCCGCCCCAGTACAGCGTGGCAGGACGCGTGATTCCCTTGAACTGCATGTGCTCGATGACGGCCTTGATCGGCGCGAAGCCGGTGCCCGACGCCAACAGCACCATCGGCTTGTCCGAGTCCTCGCGCAGGAAGAAGCTGCCGTACGGGCCTTCGACGCGCAGGATCTCTTTTTCCTTCATCGCGGTGAACACGTGGTCGGTGAACTTTCCGCCCGGCATGTGGCGGATATGCAGTTCGATACTTGGCCCCACTGGCGCAGTGCCATCCGTCTTGGCAGCGGGGACTGCAAGGTGCGGCGCAGTGGCCATCGAATAGCTGCGGCGCGCGCCGTCCCGCAGGATGAACTCGACGTATTGCCCGGCGTGGTAACGCATGGTGTCGTTGGCCGGCAGCTGCAGCCGGATCAGCATCACGTCGTGCGACTTCTTTTCCATGGCGATGACCCGCGAAGGCATCTTGCGGACCGGAAAAGCCGATTCGTCCGTCACCTGCTTGGATTCCAGCACCACGTCGGTCAGCGGCACGCCGCAGCAGGTGAGGATGTAACCGGCAGCCTCCTCCTCGGCCGACAGGGCCTTGGTCTGGTGCGGACCATGGAACACCTGGCCTTCGAGCTTCTTGCACTTGCACGACCCGCAGGCGCCGTCCTTGCAGCCGTAAGGCATGCCGACCCCCTGCCGGATGGCGGCGGGCAGGATGGCTTCATCGGGGTTGACGGAAAAGGTGCGGCCGCTGGGCAGCACGCTCACCTGGAACGTTGCCGCGGAGGGCGTTGCGCTCGTCATGTTTTGGGTATCCTCGGGGCAGTCTCTAGTCGAACTCCCCGATTTTGCCCTCAATCCAGAGCCCCCTCGGCGCGCTGCCGGCGCGCTTTCGCCGTGAACGCGTGCTGATCGTCGGCTGCGGCGATGTCGGGATGCGCGTGGCCAGGCTCCTGAAAAGCCGCATGCGGTTGATCGCCCTGACGTCCTCGACAGAACGGGTCGCCACGCTGAGGCAGGCCGGAATCACACCTTTGCGCGGCAACCTTGACCAGCCCAGGTCATTGGCACGGTTGGCCGGAATCGCCACCCGCGTGGTGCATCTCGCGCCGCCCAGGAGCGATGACCAGGCGCAGTGGTGGCGCGACCTGCGCACCGTCGCCCTGCTGCGCGCCCTGCGATCGAGGACGCCGCCGGCCTCGCTGGTCTA
>JANXVP010000498.1 GCA_025351615.1 Ramlibacter sp.
GAAAAGCTCGGTTTTAATCTGGTCGGCTACGGCTGCACCACCTGCATCGGCAACTCCGGGGATCTGACGTCCGAGTTGAACGAGGCGATTGCCAAGAGCGACCTGGTGTGCGCTGCGGTGCTGTCGGGCAACCGCAACTTCGAAGCGCGCATACACCCCAACTTGAAGGCCAACTTTTTAGCCAGCCCGCCATTGGTCGTGGCCTACGCGATTGCCGGTACGGTCATGCGTGACCTGATGACCGAGCCAGTTGGCAAAGGTACTGGCGGCAAGGACGTTTATTTGGGTGACATCTGGCCGACCAGCGACGAAATCAACAAGCTGATGAAGTACGCCATGAATGGCAAGGCCTTCCGCGAGAACTACGCCAAGGTCACGACCGAGCCGGGCAAGCTCTGGGAAAAAATCAGCGGTGTGACCGGCACAAACTACACCTGGCCGGGCAGCACCTACATTGCTGAGCCGCCTTTTTTCAAGGACTTTGCAATGGCGCGGGGCGAGGCGGCCGACGTGTCAGTCAAGGGTGCGCGCATCATGGCGCTGTTTGGCGATTCGATCACCACCGACCATATTTCTCCCGCCGGGTCCATCAAGGCAAGTTCGCCGGCCGGCCTGTGGTTGGAGGCGCACGGCGTTCACAAAGCTGACTTCAACAGCTACGGCGCGCGTCGCGGCAACCACGATGTGATGATGCGCGGCACCTTTGCCAATGTGCGCATCAAAAACCTGATGATTCCTGCGGGCGCCGATGGCTCACGCGAAGAAGGCGGCGTCACACTGTTCCAGCCCAAGGCGGGAAGCGTCGCCGGCGGCACTGCGGGTGACAAGATGTTCATCTACGACGCCGCGATGAAATACATCGAGGACGCCCAGCCCACGGTGATCTTCGCAGGCGAGGAATACGGCACCGGCTCGTCGCGCGACTGGGCCGCCAAGGGCACGCAGCTGCTGGGAATCAAGGCGGTGGTCGCACGCAGCTTCGAGCGCATCCATCGCAGCAACCTGGTCGGCATGGGCGTGCTGCCGCTGCAATTCAAGGGCAGCGACACCTGGCAGTCGCTGCGCCTGACTGGCGAGGAGCGGGTCGACGTGATCCCGTCACCCGACCTGAAGCCCCAAAGCGAAGCCACCCTGGTGATCACGCGCAAGGACGGCAGCCGCCAGGAGCTCAAGCTGGTGCTGCGGATCGATACGCCGATCGAAGTCGACTACTACCGGCACGGCGGGATCCTGCCTTTTGTCTTGAGGCAGCTCCTCGCCGCCTGAGCACAAACGCGCAGCAATGCTGCTCACTGGGTAAAAAAAGCCAGCTTTTCGCTTCGCGCCAGCTGCTTGAGCGCGTACTCTGCCTTCAGCGCCTCGCCCTTGCTGCCGTGGAGCGTGGCGGCGAGAATTTTCACCGGCGGGTAGGCACGGGTGTAGCGGGCCCCGCGTCCGAACACGTGGTCGAAGAAGCGCTGTTCCACGTCCAGTGCGATGCCGGCGTAATAGCTGCCGCCTTCGCATTCCAGCAGGTACAGCCAGTAAGGCGTGTCCCTTCTTTTCATGAATCGACGTCAGCCGCGGTCCGGCGCCAGGCTGGGGTGCGGCCATTCCGGCGCTGAGCCGGGGGCGTCCGCGCCTGCCCTACCGGTGCGCATGGCGGCTTGCAGCGAGGGCACGATGGTTTCGGGCTGTGGACCCAGACCGCGGACGATGCAGATGCCGTCGGCGCCGCAGCGCGCTGCCTGCTCGACCTGTTCGGTGCCGAGAATGCCGCCGATGGCAACCACCGGAGCTGGCGCCATGCGGCACCACCACGCGAGGTTGTCCAGTCCTTGCGCACGCCATGGCATGGCCTTGGTCAAGGTCGGCCAGACCGGGCCGCAGGCGATGTAGCGGGGGGCGAGCGCGCTGGCGCGGCAGAGCTCCCACAGGCTGTGGGAGCTGACGCCGAGCGCCATCCCTGTTGCCTGGAGCGCAGCCCGTCCTGCGTCGCTGAGCGCAAGCAGGTCTTCCTGGCCCAGGTGCACTCCGTAGGCGCCCGCTTCGGCCGCGATCTGCCAGTGGTCGTTGACGAACAGCTCGGCTCCCGCGGCAACGCTGGCTTCGACGCTGCGCCGCACTTCGCTGCGCAGGGTGTCGTGCCAACCGGGAGCGGGCTGGCAAGGGGTCTTGATGCGCAGCTGGACTGTCTTCACGCCGGTCGCCAGCACCTGCTGCAAGCGATCGACGCCGTCGACGATGGCGTAGAGGTCGAGCCGGCCCGGATGCGCCACAACCGCGTCCGAGAACCGCGCCTGCTCGCTCCAAGACAGCTGCGGCAGCAGGGCGGGATCGTTCACGCGCCAGCCATCGGCGGTCGCCATCGCCGCCAGCACAGCGGCATCGGCAGCGACGAAACCCTTGTTCATCGCCGCACCCAGATGACTGGCGAATCGCTCTGGGCCGCTGCTGTCGATGACTTGTGCGCCGCGCGCCGACCCCAGCCAGCCGCGGGCATGTTCCGTGTCGAGCCATGTGTGCGAACGGCCGGCGACGGATGCGGCGTCGACGATGCACACCGCCTGCGCGCCGGCGTCGCGCAAGCGCGTCGCAATCCCGGGGGCCGCGGCGGCGTCCGGCGGGCGCCTGTCGCCGAGCCACTGGAGGGCCTCGGCCAACGACCAGGCGACCACGCGCGCAATTTTCGAAGTCATCCCATGGCCTTGCCCAGCAGCAGCGGTTCCCCCCCCACTGGCGTGCTGGCGACGGCAAAGTCCTGCGGCGCCAGCACACCGGCCTGGCGGGCAATGCGTCCCCCCTCGATCGCCAGCCGGAATGCGCGTGCCATCGCCACAGGCTCCCGCGCATGGGCGACGGCGGAGTTCAGCAGCACTGCATCGAAGCCGAGTTCCAGCGCCTGCGCCGCGTGCGATGGCGCACCGATCCCGGCATCGATGATCAGCACCGTGTCGGGCAGGCGTTCGCGCAGGGTCCGCAGTGCGAAGACGTTGAGCAGGCCCTGGCCTGAACCGATCGGCGCGCCCCAGGGCATCAGCAACGGGCAGCCGGCATCGAGCAGGCGGCGGCAGCCGACCAGATCGTCGGTGCAATACGGAAACACGGTGAAGCCGTCGCGCACCAACTCGGTGGCGGCGGCGTGCAGCTCGAACATGTCGGGCTGCAGCGTGTGCTCGTCGCCGATCACTTCGAGCTTGATCCAGGACGTGTCGTAGAGCTCACGCGCCATGCGGGCCAGCTGCACTGCTTCGCGGGCGGTGCGGCAGCCCGCGGTGTTGGGCAACAGGCGTGCCCCGGTCTCGGTCAGGGCCTGCCGGATGGCGGCGATGAAGCCGTTGTCGCCAGTGGCTGCCAAGATTCGCTTCAGTCCGACTGTGACAACCTGGGTGGCTGCCGCCGCGATCGCCTCGCGCAGCACCTGGGGCGACGGATAACCGGCGCTGCCAAGCAGGAAGCGGCTTTGCAGGGTGACGTCGCCAACCTGCCAGGTATCGGTGGTGGAGGGAAGGAGTGAAGCATTCATCATCGTTGTCTTTCTCATTTATCCGCCCACGATGGGCTGAAACAGAAGCACCGCGTCGCCATCCCGCAGCATGCAGGCGTCGCGTTGGGCGCGCGCCACAAAAAGTCCATTCACTGCAGTCGACACCTTGGTGGGTGCATGGCCGATGGACGCCACCAGAGCGGCAAGGGTGGTGTTCACCGGCACGGAATGCGGGTGGCCGTCGAGCGTGAGCGCAATCGGGTCATCCTTCTCCATGCGCTGCCTCCCGGG
>JANXVP010000503.1 GCA_025351615.1 Ramlibacter sp.
GCTCGGGCCAATGGCTGTGCGCTCCAGCACCGCGAGGCGGGGCCGCTCGCCCTGCCAGGACTGCCCGAGTGACGTCTGCTTCGGTCTCGATAATCATGGTCGTTTGCGAGGGGAAGATGATCACATGCAGGTGCCCAACCAGTGCGATGATCCTTTATTCCACGAATCCCGGACAGCCGCAACATCACGGCGCAGTGATCGGGCCTTGCCCCGACCGTTCCTGATTCTGTTCAAGCCCCAAGCATGGAAACAATTTTCGCATTATTCAGCCAGTACGGACTGTTCGCGGTGTTCGGAGTCGTCCTGGTCAAGCAGCTCGGGGCGCCCCTGCCCGCGTCGCCCGTTCTTCTGCTCGCCGGAGCCGCTGCCGCCGACAACGGGGTCTTCGCTGTCGAGGCGCTGCTGGCGGCAACCACGGCTTCGATGCTGGCCGATCTGCTGTGGTTCTACGCGGGCCGTCGCTTCGGGCGCCGGGTCCTGACGCTGCTGTGCCGGATATCGATTTCTCCAGACAGCTGTGTTCGCAAGAACGAGTTGAGCTTTGCCCGGCGCGGGGTGGCCACGCTCGTGGTCGCCAAATTCATTCCCGGCCTGGGCACCCTGGCCCCGCCGCTGGCTGGCGCGCTGCGCATGCGTGTCAAGACATTCACGATTTTCAACGCGATCGGTTCGGCGCTCTGGGCCGGCAGCGGGATCGCAGGGGGCCTGATTTTTCATGCGCAGATCCGGCACTTGCTGGATGCGGTCAGCGGTCTCGGCCGCATGGCAGTCTGGCCCTTGCTTGGACTGGTCGCGCTGTACGTCGCCTGGCGGGCAGTGCGCCGCTGGCGGGAGCTTCGCTTCCACGCAAGCATCCCCAAGGTGCGGCCGGATGAACTGGCCGGGATGATCGGTCGCGGCGAAGCACCGGTGATCCTGGACGTCCGGGCGCAGGGAGTGGGCCTGGCGCCGCGCGAGCGAATCCCGGGCGCGCGCCAGATCGATCTGTCGGCCATTGGCACTGTCCACATCGCAGACTGGCCCCAAGACGCCGCGGTCATCACCTATTGCGACTGCCCCAACGATGCCTCCGCAACCAAGGCGGCCGGTCTGCTGGCCAGGCGAGGACTCGGCGTGCGGGTCTTGATCGGCGGAATGGATGGCTGGCTGGAAGGCGGATATCCGCTGGAGTGCCAGCCCGAAAAGCAAAAAGCCGTTGAGCATCAACGGCTTTGATTGGTCGGAGCGATAGGATTCGAACCTACGACCCTCTGGTCCCAAACCAGATGCGCTACCAGACTGCGCTACGCTCCGAAGTCGTCATTCTAGCGCCCGCGTCGCCATTGCATCCCCCCGCTTCGACGGATTGCAGATTCAGACTGGGAGGCCCGTCTGATTGCGCTAGATCAATCGCGAGCGATGGCTCCGGCCCGACACTTGATTTTTGTCCAGGGTCGCGCCATGGCATATCTGCTTCAGGGTTTCTTCGGCGAGAAATCGCTGACCAAGGTGGTGGGCATCTTTGGCACCGAAGCCGCTGCCAAGGCAGCAGCGGCGTCCCTGGCCAAGGCCGCCTCGCTGGCGCCGGACCAGGTGAGCACCCTGTCCCCGAAGGACGAGAGCGGCCAGCGCGACAAGCTGCTGGGCCGGAAGATGGAGCCGGAAGGACGGGGAATCGTCCGTACACTGGTGCGGACCCATCTGGCGATGGGCGCACTTGGGGCTGCGGCTGGCTTTGCTCTCTACGCGGCCTTGCGCGCGTCGGGACAGCCGGCGATTCTGGCTTCGCCGCTCCCGAGCATGGCCGTCATCGTTGGCTTCGCGTGTGTCTTCGGCCTGTTGCTGGGCGGCCTGCTCTCGCTTAGGCCGGATCACGTCAAGCTGATCTCGGATGTCCGCAAGGCGTTGACAGCGGGATCGTGGGCTGTTGTGGCTCATCCGGTCAACGCCAGTCAGACGCAGGCGGCTGTCGACTACTTCGCCAGCACCGACGCACGCGTGCTGCGAAGCTTGTGAACGGCCCCTACCGCCTCCCGATCACAGCTTGACGTACGTGTACTCGACCGGATTGGCATTGATGCCGCGATCGGGCGGCGCGATCCAGCCGGCCATCCTGCCGGGCTCTGTGACACGGTGCATCAGGCTCTTGACGTAGGCGGTGTCGGCATCGGTCGGCAGCCAGCTGTCTTTTTTCGCATCGAACTCAGCCTGAGGGATCGGCTGGCCCTGCGGGTCGGTTGCAACCCCCGCCCACATGCCGACCTTGCGGCGAAACCGCGTCGATGGCAGCTTGAGCTCGAAGGCGATGCCGGCTCGCTTGATCCCCATGTTCCAGCGCGTCACGCCGATGTTGCAGTCCTTGACATACTCGAGCCGGGTGATCTCGTTCATGCCGTTGCGCGTCGAGATGGTCTCGCCCCGGGTGCCGCCCTGCCCGTCCGGAACCTGGATCGTCATCTCGGTTTCGGCTTCCACATGGTCGGCGAACCTGGCTTCGTCCGGTCGGCCCTTGATGCCGTTGCCGAAGTAGTTGGCGGCGTTGGACGAGGCTTCGGAGCCGAACAGGTCGAGCGAACTGGTGAACCAGAAGTTCATGAATTTCTGCACCGTCGGCAGGTCGATCACGCCGGCTTTGCGCAGCGTGGCG
>JANXVP010000509.1 GCA_025351615.1 Ramlibacter sp.
GCGTCGACTTGCCCGAACCCGAGGGCCCGCAGATCACGATCCGCTCGCCCGGCTGCACCGTCAGGTCGATATCCGCGAGGACCTGGAACTTGCCGTACCACTTGGCGACCGATTCCATGCGGATGATCGGCTCACCTTCTACCGGCGTGGCTGGCTTCGCAGATTGCAGCGTCTCGGTGGCCATGGCTCTCGCCGTTGACCCGCTCACAGCTTTGGCAGGTCGCGCTCCAGCCACTTGCGGTACAGCTTGTTGAGTTCACCGTTGGCCGTGTTCCTGGCCACGAAATCGTTCACCGTCTTCAGCAGCTCCGCCTGCCCCGGGCGCATTGCGACGGCCATCTCCTGCTGCTTCAGGACGAACTTGTCCTCGAAGGTGTCGGCCGGCACGCGCTTGGCGATCTGCGCGGCGACTGTGGTGGAACAGCCGATCGCATCGACCTGGCCCGAGATCAGCGCCTGCATGGCCGACGCGTCGTCGTCGAAGCGGCGGATCTCCGTGCCTTGGGGCGCCATTGCCGTCACCGTCGTGTCCTGGGTGCTAGCGCGGGCCACGCCGACCCGGACTGCTTTCAGGTCGGCTGCGTTTTTGATGTTGATCTTCTTGCTGCCGTACAAGACGATGGTGGCGGCCGAATAGGGCTGCGAAAACTGCACCTGCCTGGCGCGCTCGGGCGTGACCGCCAGCGACGCCACCAGCAGGTCGACCTTGTTGGTCAGCAGGAACGGGATGCGGTTGGGGCCAGTCACCGGCACCAGGTTGAGCTTCAGGCCCAGGTCCCTTGCCATCAGGCGTGCGACGTCGGCGTCGTAGCCATCCGGCTGGTTGCTGGCATTGGTGGTGCCGTAGGGCGGGAAGTCGACCAGCAGCCCGACTGTCAGCTCGCCCTTTTTCTTCAACTCTTCCACGGTCTGCGCCGAGGCAATGAGGGGAATGGCGATGAGGATGGCGCCGAGGCTGAGCGCGGCGATGCCGCCGGTGAAAGAGCGGCGCTGCAGGGATGAAGTCATTTTGAAAGTCTCCTTGGATGAATCTGGTTTTCAGGATACGCCGCCGGGCAGGCAGACGCCGCGCTCAGCGCGCGAGCGGCGCCGCCCGGCGCCGCTCCATCCGCGCGGCCAGCAGCGACAACGGCCAGCACAGCACGAAATAAATCGCCGCGACCACGCTGAAGACGACCAGCGGCTGGAACGTGGCGTTGTTGATGATCTGACCGGAGCGCGTCACTTCGGCAAAGCCGATGATGGCTGCCAGCGAGGTGCCCTTGATGACCTGCACCATGTAGCCTACCGTCGGCGGTAGCGCAATCTTGAACGCCTGCGGCAGCACCACGTCCCGCATCCGCGCGACGTAATGCAGGCCGAGCGCTTCGGCCGCTTCCCACTGACCACGCGCAATCGCCTGGATCGAGCCGCGCCAGATCTCGCCCAGGAAGGCGCTGGTGTTGAGGATCAGCGCCGCGCCGGCTGCGACCCACGGGTTGATGTCGATGCCCAGCACCGGCGCACCGAAGAAGATCAGGAACAGCTGCAGCAGCAGTGGCGTGCCCTGGAACACCTGGACGAAGACGGTCGCAGCAGCTCGCAGCGGCCGGCTGTCCGACGTGCGGGCCAGCGCCACCCCCAGGCCACCGATGGCGCCGCCGGCAAAAGCGATCAGCGACAGCGCGATCGTCCACTTCGCCGCCGCGAGGATGAACAGGAATTCGGGAAGGCCGAAGGTCCGCACCGCTTACCTCCGGTCCGGGTAGTTCAGCGTCCACTGGTAAACCAGCCGGAACAGCACCGAAAAAGCCATCGCCAGCAGCAGGTAAATCACCGCCACGACGATGTAGATCTCGAAGCTGCGAAAGGTCTGCGACTGCAGGTTGGCGGCGACCGAGGTCAGGTCATCGGCCGAGATCGCGGACACCACGGCGGAACTGAGCATCAGCAGGATGAACTGGCTGGTGAGCGCCGGGTAGATCGCCTTCAGCGCCGGCTTCAGGATGACGAAGCGGAAGATCTGGTGGCGCCTCAGGTTCAAGGCCAGCCCCGCCTCGACCTGCCCGTGCGGAATCGATTCGATCCCCGCGCGCAGGATCTCGATCGCGTAGGCGCCCAGGTTCACTACCATCGCCGTCAGTGCCGCGGTATGCGCCGACCAGCGCAGTCCGAGCGACGGCAAGGCGAAGAAGAAGAAAAACAGCTGCACCAGGAAAGGCGTGTTGCGGATCACCTCGATGTAGATGTTGACCAGCCAGCGCAACGGCTTCGGCCCCGCTGTCTTGGCCCAGGCCCCAGCGACGGCGACGACCAGCCCCAGCAGCATGGCGGTGAAGGACAGCTCGATCGTGATCCACGTGCCCTGCAGCAGCAGCGGCCACGCGGCGAACACGTCAGCGAACTGGAATTGGTAGTGCACGGCCTGGTGAGCAGCTACAGGATCATCTGGGTGCAGCGGAACAGTGCGAGGATCTTGCCGCTGCCCTGGTGCCTGACGGTGGCATCCCAGACCTGGGTGCTGCGCCCCAGGTGGGCAGCCTTCACCTCGGCTTCGATCACGCCGTCCAGGGCGGTGCCGAGGTGATTGCTTTTGAGCTCGATCGTAGTGAAGCCCTTCGCGCCCGCCGGCAGATGCGCAACACACCCGTAGCCGCAGGCGGTGTCCGCGAGGGTCACGACGGTGCCCGCGTGCAGGAAGCCGTTGGACGCGTGCAGCGCCTTGCGGATCTCGAGCCTCGCGAGCACCCTCCCCTGGGCAATTTCCATGATCCGGATTCCCATGAGCCCGGGCAGCAAACCCTCGCTGAGGCCGTTGAAATACCCGCTGTCGAACTCGGGGCGGAAGACCGACATGCTCAGCTCTCCGGATGATCGATCAGGGTGGAGAGCGGCAGCCGCGACAATTCGACCAGCATCAGGGCGAGTTGCCGACCGGCCGCCAGCAGCACTGCCTCGCCTTTTTCAGCAGTCGCCGCGGCAGCGTTGCCGGCCGCTCCTGCGGGGTTGCAGTCCTGCATCTGCCAGGCCAGTTTGGCACTGCTGCCATTGCCCAGGATCGGGTATTGCGCTGCACGCTGCTGCGAAGTGGAGCTGAAGTTGCGGGCACGATCCATTGCCACCGACTGCGGCCGCAGCGCCAGCATCATCGAGGTCTCGATCTCCCCGCCGTGCACGCCGAAGCGGTGCTCCTGGTCGCTGAACAATCCGTTCACAGCGTCGCCCAGCGGCAGGTTCCACCAGCTGCAGCTGTAGACGATCAGGTCGCACCGGGTGCGCAGCTCGCGCGCCACGATGTCCATCACGCTGACCTGGCCCCCGTGCGCGTTGAACAGCAGGAGCTTCTTGATTCCAGTGCGTGCCACGCACTGGCCCAGCTCGATCCAGATCGACGCCAGGGTCGCGGAAGACAGGGTCAGGGTGCCCGGAAAGCGTGAATGCTCCGGGCTGTAGCCGACCTGCTGGGTCGGCAGGAACAGCACCGGCAGCTCGCCAGGCAATTGCGGCAGTGCCGCCGCGACCACGCCGTCGACCAGGGTCTGGTCGACCGACAGGGGCAGGTGCGGACCGTGCTGCTCGGTAGCTGACACCGGCAGGACCGCGACCGTCGTGCCCGGGTCAAGCGCCATGAAATCGCGGGTGCCGAGGTCGGCCCAGAAGCGGGAGGGGAGCGCCATCCGCGCATCTTAGGACATGGCGCTGGCCGGCTCGGCCCACAGCCGTGCAGGCCGTCTGCTAAGCAACACCCAGCGTCGCCAGCGCAGCCATCGCCGTCCGCGCAATGCTCGCGGCGTCAACCCGGAAGAATTCACGCAGCGCGGCCCGGGTGTCGCTGCGCCCGAAGCCGTCGGTACCAAGCGTCAGATAACTGCGGCCTTGGGGGATGAACGCTCGGATGCTTTCCGCAACGGCGCGAACGTAGTCTGTGGCGGCGATGACCGGGCCGGCACTCGCCGCAAGCTGCTGGGTCACGAAAGGGGTGGTCTCGCAAGCCTGCCCGTCCCGCGCCAGCTCGCTCCAGCTGGTCACGCTGTAAACGTCGCA
>JANXVP010000522.1 GCA_025351615.1 Ramlibacter sp.
ACAACAAGCCGGGCGCGGGTGGCCACACTGGCGGCGAACAGGTCGCCCGGAGCGCGCCGGACGGCTACACCCTTGTGCTGACGACGATCGCGCACAACGGTGCCACGAAGTTGTACAGGAACCTTCGCTACGACCCGCTGACGGAATTGCAGCCGATTGCGCTCATAGCGGAGAGCCCGAGTGTCCTGCTGGTGAACAATAAGCTGCCGGTGGGCTCGGTCCAGGAATTGCTCGCGCTCGCACGCAGCAAGCCGGGCAGCCTCAGCTACGGGTCGGCTGGAAATGGCTCGGCGATGCACATGGCGGCCGAACTGTTCCGCAGCATGACCCAAATCGATTACGTGCACATTCCCTACCGTGGGGGCGCGCCCGCAATGGCCGACCTGCTCGGCGGCCAGGTGCAATTGCTCTTCGAAAGCGTGGGAACGGCGCACCAGTACATCAAGACCGGAAAGGTCCGGCCGCTGGCCGTCACGAGCCTGACGCGCAACGCCAGCCTGCCCCACGTGCCGACAATGGTCGAGGCGGGCGTGCCGGGGTATTCCTCCGTGCCCTGGTACGAGATCTCGGCGCCGCGCGGCTTGCCCCAGCCGGTCACCGACAAGCTGAACGCTGAAATCAACGCGGTGTTGAAACTGCCCGACGTCATGCAGCGCCTCGACTCCCTGGGCGTGTTGCCGCTCGGCGGCACGCCGGCGGACGCAGTACGGCGCAACCAGGCCGAGTCATTGAAATGGGGTGCAGGGATCGAGGCCGCGCGGATGCAGGCCGAATGACGGCCTCTGGCATTTCAGGGGAGTCCGCGCCGTGGGGCGAGGAAACGTTCGACGTCGTTGTCGTGGGCGGCGGCGGCTGCGGCCTGGCAGCGGCCATCGAGGCGCGCACCGAGGGGCGAAGCGTGGTGCTGCTCGAGAAAAACGCGCGCCTGGGTGGATCGACCGCCTGGTCGATCGGTTCGATCACGTCGACGGGGACGCCGCACCAGCGGCGCAAGTCCATCGTCGATTCGCCGGCGGACCACTGGGCCGACATGCCCGCCTTCGCGCCCGAGCTGGACGCGCGCGACAACCCTGCGCTGCGCTGCATCCTGTGCGATGAGATTCCCGCGACGTTCCAGTGGCTGCTCGACGCCGGCGTGCGCTTCATGGGTCCGATGCCCGAGCCGCCGCACCGCCAGCCTCGAATGCACAACGTGCTGCCGAATTCGCATGCTTTCATCTACCACCTTGAACGCCGCGCGCGCAAGGCGGGCGTGGTGATCCGCACGTCGGTGCAGGCGCAGCGGCTGGTGCTCGATGGTGCACGCGTGACGGGCCTGAAAGCCGTGGTCGATGGTGCCACGCGGGTTTTCCGGGCACGATGCGGCGTCGTGCTCGCCACCGGTGACTTCACGAACAGTCCCGAATTCAAGCTGCGCTTCATGGGCGCGCGCGAGTCGCTGGTCGGCGGCGTGAATCCCACGGCAACCGGCGACGGCCAACGCATGGCCGAAGCGATCGGCGCCCGCATCATCAATGGGGACCTTGCGCTCGGCCCGGAACTGCGCTTCCAGGCGCCCGTGACCGAAACGCTGCTGCGGCGCCTGCCGCCCTGGCGCTGGCTTGCCGGGCTGCTGGCCTGGTCGGTCGAGCACGTGCCCGCACGGCTGCTGCGGCCTTTCATGATGAAATTCCTGACGACCGCGCTCGCCCCTTCGCCGACGCTCTTCCAGGCCGGTGCGAAACTGGTGAACGCACGCGGGGAACGCTTTTGCGACGAGCGTGACCAGCCGGCGTTGCAAGTTCCCGCTCAACCAGGCGGCGAGGCGTGGATCCTGATGGACGATGCGCTTGCCTCGCGATTTTCTGCCTGGCCCGACTTCATCTCGACAGCGCCTGGCGTTGCATACGCCTATCTGCCCGACTACCTGCGCAACCGGCCCGATGTGACCACGCGGGCGGAGACCCTCGAATTGCTTGCGGCAAAACTCGGCATGGACAGGCCTGCATTGCGCAGCAGCGTTACCGAGGGCGACGGCCGGCTCGGCGACGGGCCGTATTTCGCACTCGGCCCGGTCCGCTCCGTGTTCGTCCATTCGGAAGGCGGCCTTATGGTCGACGGGCAGCACCGGGTGCTGCGTGGAGACGGCGTTCCCGTCGACGGCCTCTATGCAGCTGGATCGACGGGGCAAGGCGGCCTTCTGCTGAAAGGCCATGGGCACCATCTCGCGTGGGCCTTTGTTTCGGGGCGGCGCGCCGGCAGGCTGGCCGCACAAGCCACACAAACCGGGGGGTCTACGGCTCCTGCCAGTTCGCCATCCATTGCTACAGCCGTCCCCTGATCAATACCGAAGGCCACCGCATGGACCAAGACACTTTCCCGGACCGGCGCAGGCGGCTGCTGGCTGCGGTCATTCTGGCCGCAGCTACGTTTGCGGGCTGCGTTTCCAAGCCAATGCAAGCCGTGCCCGGACCGGCGCGCACGTCACTTGCGCCGACCGGAACGCTTCGCATCGCGGTGTATCCCGGCAGTCCCACTTCGCTCGTCGAGCAGGCGCCACCCGAGGCGATGCGCGGCGTGAGCGTCGATCTCGGGCGCTCGCTGGCGGGCCGCCTGGGCGTCCGCGGGCAGATCAGTGTGTATCCGCGACAGGCTGAAGCACTGGCCGCGCTGCAACGCGGCGACGCCGACTTCATGATCACCAATGCGACCGCTGAGCGGGCGCGCGTGGTCGATTTCGCGCAGCCGCTGGTCGATCTCGAGTTGGGAGTGCTCGTGCTGCCGTCCGCGCGAGTTTCGGCTGTCGAACGGCTCGACCAGGCCGGCGTGACCGTCGGCGTCAGCCAGGGCAGTTCGTCCGAGCGCGTGCTGGGCGAGCGCTTCAAGCAGTCGAAGCTGCGAACATTTTCGACGCTGGATGCCGCCCGCGCCTCGCTGGTGGCCGGCGAGATCGACGCCTTCGCGACCAACAAGGGCATCCTGTTCGAGATGGCCGAACGCGCGCCGGGCGCGCACGTGCTCGACGGGCGGTGGGGCAGCGAACATCTCGCGCCGGCGATCCCCAAGGGCCGAGAGGCGGGCTTGGCCTACTTGAGGGTCTTCACTGAGGAAGTGCGTGCCAATGGAGAACTCGGGCGCGCCGTCCAGCGTGCGGGTCTGCGCGGCACCATTCCTGCGCAATGACGGCACTCAGGGCGGCGCGCCGCTCGCCCTGACACGTTGAGCAAGAGCTCGCCGCGCGCCCCCAGCGGCCGGGTGCCTTGCACACGCACGGCGCAAGTTCCACCAGCTGGGGCCAATCATCAGAGCACCATCGGCAGGCGGGATGACCGCCTTCATCTTCCATTTGCGCGGCTTGCCGGAGCAGGCGAGCGGCGCGCCATGCGCCGACAAAGTTCCGTGCGCATGTAATGTTCGTAAGGACAGGCGTTCGCTTACAGTAGTGCTTAGTTGGGTTACGTGACTACGACGGACAGCATCCGCAGACCTCCCCAATTGGTTTTCGTGCGTGACTTGGGAGGGGCTGGTCGCCGTCTTCACCGGCATGAAGCCTGGAGCGGCCTAGATCCGGCCGGTCTCGTACCGCTTGGCGAGCTGCGCCGCCGCTTCTTCCAGGCAGCCCAGCATCAGCTTGGTGCCAGGCGTCATCACCCGGTTCTTGTTCCACAGCACGCCGGCCGGCCGCATCAGGCGGGGCAGCGCTAAAGGCAGGATGCTCAGAGGTTGCAACGGGTCCTTGGCAATGGCGCCGGCCATGAACCCGATCGCGTCCGTGATGCTGAGATACGCGCGTGCGAAGTGCGTGGACAGCGTTTCCACATAGTTGTTCGACAAGGTGAGCCCGTGCTGCTCCAGCGTTCGTTCCAGGGGGTCGCGCAGCAGGGAGCCAGTGGGCGGCAACACCCAGGGGAAGGCATTCAGGTCGGTCCACTTCAGCTTCTTGCGCTTGGCCAGCGGATGGT
>JANXVP010000293.1 GCA_025351615.1 Ramlibacter sp.
CTCGGCCGCCGCATGGTGAAGGCCGCCCGCCGCTGTCCGACAGCGACCATATGCGTTTGCGAGATAAATAAACTACAACTCAGTCGTTTGCGTTCGAAGCTGCGTTCGCCACAATCCCGGTCTGCTCCAGAAAGGCAAGCCCATGGCCACATTGCGACTCGGCGACATCGCCCCTGATTTCGTCCAGGACTCGACCGACGGTCCGATCAATTTTCACCAGTGGGCCAGTGATTCGTGGGTGGTGCTGTTCTCCCATCCCGCCGACTTCACGCCGGTCTGCACCACCGAACTCGGAACGACGGCGGCCCTGGCGGGAGAATTCGGCAGGCGCGGCGTCAAGCCGATCGCCGTCAGCGTCGACCCGCTCGAGTCGCATGGCATCTGGGTCAAGGACATCAACGAGACCCAGAACACGACAGTCAACTTTCCGATCCTGGCTGACGCCGACAGGAAGGTTGCGCTGCTGTACGACATGATCCACCCGAACTCGCTGGCCAATGCGACGGTGCGCAGCGTGTTTATCATCGATCCGAAGCACGTCATCCGCGCCACGTTCACTTACCCGGCAAGCACCGGCCGCAACTTCGACGAGATCCTGCGCGTCATCGATTCGCTGCAGCTGACGGACCATTACAAGGTGGCAACACCGGCAAACTGGAAGAACGGCGACGACGTCGTGATCATCCCTTCGATCCAGGACTCGGCCGAACTCTCACGCCGCTTTCCCAAGGGCTTCAAGGCCATCAGGCCGTATTTGCGCATGACACCACAGCCCAACAAAATCAGCGAATGAACTCAAGCATCAAGACTTTCCTCGCTGCTTTGGCGATCGCCGCCAGCGGCATGGCCTCGGCCCAGCAGCAGACGCTGCTCAACGCCTCCTACGACGTGGCGCGCGAGTTCTACAAGGACATCAACGCCGCGTTCATCCCGTTCTACAAGAAGACCACCGGCAAGGACGTGAAGATCGACCAGGCCCACGGCGGATCGAGCGCTCAGGCGCGGGCTGTGGCTGACGGCCTGGACGCCGACGTGGTGACCATGAACACCACCACCGACATCGAGTTCCTCGCGGAGCGGGGGTTGGTCGCCAAGGACTGGGCCAGGCGCTTCCCGCAGAATTCGTCGCCGACCTCGTCCACGATGCTGTTCCTGGTGCGCAACGGCAACCCGAAGGGCATCAAGGACTGGGACGACCTGGTCAAGCCCGGCGTGCAGGTGGTTGTCGTCAATCCCAAGACCGGCGGCAACGGCCGCTACACCTACCTCGCCGCCTGGGGCTACGTGAAGAAGAAGGGCGGTACCGACGCCCAGGCCCAGGAGTTCCTGGGCAAGTTGTACAAGAACGTGCCGGTGCTGGCCCGCGGCGGCCGCGATGCGACGACGGCTTTCCTGCAACGCAACACCGGTGATGTGCTGGTCACCTTCGAGTCCGAGGTGGAATCGGTCAACAAGGAATTCGGCGCCAACAAGGTCGACGTGGTCTATCCGTCGATCAGCATCGTGGCCGAGAACCCGGTCGCGGTGGTCGAGCGCACCGTGGCCAGGAAGGGGACGGCTGAGCTGGCGAAGGCCTACCTGAATTTCCTGTACTCGGAAGAAGGCCAGGAGATCGCGGCGAAACATTCGGTCCGTCCACACTCGCCGGCGGTGCTCAGGAAATACGCTCGCAGCTTCGCGCCGATCCAGCTGTTCACCGTGCAGGAGATGTTCGGTTCACTGGGCGAAGCGCAGAAGGTGCACTTCAACGACGGCGGCCAGTTCGACAAGATCTACATAGTGAAGTAAGACCCGCCATGACGGTTGCAAGTTCGGGCGTACCGCTGCCCGCGACAGCAGCGGCAACGCCCTCGCGCGCCGGTCGCCGCAAGGTGCTGCCCGGCTTCAATCTCACGCTCGGATACACGCTGCTGTATCTCAGCCTGATCGTCCTGATCCCCCTGTCGGCGCTGGTGTTCAAGACTTTCACCCTGAGCTGGGACCTGTTCTGGGCGGCGGTCAGCTCGCCCCGCGTCGTCGCCTCCTACCGCCTGACCTTCGGCGCGTCGCTGATCGCGGCACTGGTGAACGTGGTGTTCGGATTGCTGGTGGCCTGGGTGCTGGTGCGCTACAGGTTTCCCGGCAAGAAGATCGTCGACGCGCTGGTCGACCTGCCTTTCGCCCTGCCGACGGCGGTCGCCGGCATTTCGCTGACTGCGCTGCTCGCGGGTAACGGCTGGATCGGGCAGTATTTGGAGCCGCTGGGCATCAAGATGGCGTTCAACCCGAATGGCATCGTGATCGCGTTGATCTTCATCGGCTTGCCGTTCGTGGTGCGCACCGTGCAGCCGGTGCTGGAAGACACCGAGCGCGAGCTGGAGGAAGCCGCGATGTGCCTGGGGGCGAGCCGCTTCCAGACCTTCACGCGGGTGATCTTTCCCGCCATCGCGCCTGCGCTGCTGACCGGCTTCGCCATGGCGTTTGCCCGCGCCATCGGCGAGTACGGCTCGGTGATCTTCATCGCCGGCAACATGCCGATGGTGTCCGAGATCACGCCGCTGGTGATCATCGGCAAGCTGGAGCAGTACGACTACGCCGGCGCCACGGCGGTGGCGACAGTGATGCTGCTGATGTCCTTCGTGCTGCTGCTGGTGATCAACGCCCTGCAGGCCTGGCAGCGCAAACGGTCGGGCGCCTGACATGCAGGAGACGCATTCGCTCACCCCTGGCAATCTGTCGGTCAAGCGCGTGATCACGACCGAGGCGCCGTGGGTGCGCTGGACGCTGACCGGGATCGCGCTGCTGTTCCTGCTGCTGTTCCTGGTGTTGCCGCTGGCGGCCGTGTTCACCGAGGCGCTGCGCAAGGGACTGGGTGCCTACCTCGACGCCTTCCGCGAGCCGGACGCGTGGTCGGCCATCGGCCTGACCCTGCTCACAGCCGCAATCGCTGTGCCGCTGAACCTGGTCTTCGGGGTCGCTGCCGCCTGGTGCAACGCCAAGTACGAAGTCCGCGGCAAGGCCTTCCTGACGACGCTGGTGGACCTGCCGTTTTCGGTGTCGCCGGTGGTCGCGGGACTGATCTACGTGCTGATGTTCGGCGCGCAAGGCTGGTTCGGGCCGTGGCTGGCGGCGCACGACATCAAGATCATCTTCGCGGTGCCTGGGATCGTGCTGGCGACCATCTTCGTGACCTTTCCCTTCATCGCCCGTGAACTGATCCCGCTGATGCAGTCGCAGGGCAACGATGAAGAGCAGGCCGCGATCGTGCTCGGCGCCAATGGCTGGCAGACCTTCTGGTACGTGACGCTGCCCAACATCAAGTGGGGCCTGATCTACGGCGTGATCCTGTGCAACGCGCGGGCCATGGGCGAATTCGGCGCGGTGTCGGTGGTGTCCGGCCACATCCGCGGCCAGACCAACACCATGCCCTTGCACGTCGAGATCCTCTATAACGAATACCAGTCGGCGGCGGCATTCGCCGTCGCCTCGCTGCTGGCACTGCTGGCTCTGGTGACACTCGCGATCAAGAGCGTCGTCGAATGGCGGCATGAGCGCCAGATGAAGCTCGCCGCCGAGGCGCCGCCCGAGCGGCCGGGAACAGGTTTGAAAGCGAGCTCCCCATGAGCATTGAAATCCGCAACGTCAGCAAGAAGTTCGGCGATTTCCAGGCACTGCGCAACGTGTCGCTGGACATCCACTCGGGCGAGCTGATCGCCTTGCTCGGCCCTTCGGGCTGCGGCAAGACCACGCTGCTGCGCATCATCGCGGGCCTGGAGACCGCCGACGCGGGAAGCATCCTGTTCGCCGGCGAAGATACGACCGATGTGCACGTGCGCGACCGCCAGGTCCGATTCGTGTTCCAGCACTACGCGCTGTTTCGCCACATGACCGTGTTCGAGAACGTCGCCTTCGGCCTGCGCGTCAAGCCGCGCGGCCAGCGGCCGACGCAGGAGCAGATCGGCAAGAAGGTGCACGAGCTGCTCGGTCTGGTGCAGCTCGACTGGCTGGCCGACCGGTTTCCCTCGCAACTCTCGGGCGGCCAGCGCCAGCGCATCGCACTCGCGCGCGCTCTGGCGGTGGAGCCCA
>JANXVP010000001.1 GCA_025351615.1 Ramlibacter sp.
GGCGCCAGACTGCTTTTATGTCGAGCGCAAGCTGCGCGAACGGATGAAGATTCCGGTCTTCCACGACGACCAGCACGGCACGGCCATCACGGTCGGTGCGGCTATCCTCAACGGACTGAAGGTGGCGGGCAAGGACATCCGGAAGGTCAAGCTGGTCACCTCCGGAGCCGGCGCTGCGGCGCTGGCGTGCCTGAACCTGCTGGTGAAGATCGGGCTGCCGCGCGAGAACATCTTCGCGACCGACCTCGCCGGTGTGGTGTACGAGGGCCGCAAGGAGCTGATGGACGAAGACAAGATCCAGTTCGCGCAGAAGACTTCGGCCCGCACGTTGTCCGAGGTGATTGAGGGCGCGGACATTTTCCTGGGACTGTCGGCGGGCGGCGTGCTCAAGCAGGACATGGTCCGCAAGATGGCGAGCGCGCCGCTCATCATGGCGCTGGCCAATCCGAATCCGGAGATCACCCCGGAAGACGTCAAAGCCGTGCGGGACGACGCCATCATCGCGACCGGCCGCACTGACTACCCGAACCAGGTCAACAACGTCCTGTGCTTCCCATACATCTTCCGGGGCGCGCTGGACTCGGGCGCGACCACCATCACGGTGGAGATGGAAATCGCGGCGGTGTACGCGCTCGCCGAACTGGCCCAGGCCGAGCAAAGCGAAGTGGTGGCCGCGGCTTATGCCGGCCAGCAACTGGCCTTCGGCCCCGACTACCTGATCCCCAAGCCATTCGACCCGCGCTTGATGATGAAGATCGCTCCTGCCGTGGCCCAGGCGGCGGCGGACAGCGGCGTGGCCCTGCGTCCGGTCAAGGACATGGACGCCTACCGCGAGAGGCTGCAGAGCTTTGTCTATGCCTCGGGAACGACGATGAAGCCGATCTTCCAGATGGCAAAGTCGGCTTTGAAAAAGCGGGTTGCTTTTTGCGAGGGCGAGGAAGAGCGCGTCCTGCGCGCGGCGCAGATCGTGGTCGACGAAGGCATCGCCCGTCCGACCCTCATCGGCCGTCCGGCAGTCATCGCGCAGCGGATCGAAAAATTCGGCCTGCGCCTGAAGGAAGGGCTCGACTACGACATCGTGAACGTGGAGCACGACCATCGCTACCGCGACTTCTGGCAAACCTACCACCGCATGACCGAGCGCAAGGGCGTGACCGTCCAGATCGCCAAGATCGAGATGCGGAGGCGGCTGTCGCTGATCGGCGCGATGCTGCTGCACAAGGACGAGGTCGACGGGATGATCGTCGGGACCTGGGGCCATACCGGCATGCACCTGCAGTACATCGACCAGGTGATCGGGCGCCGCGAGGGCGTCTGCACCTATGCGGCCATGAACGGGCTGATGCTGCCCGGCCGGCAGGTGTTCCTGGTCGATACCCACATCAACTATGACCCGACCGCCGTCCAGCTGGCTGAAATCACCGTGATGGCGGCCGAAGAGATGATGCGCTTCGGACTCAAGCCGAAGGCCGCGCTGCTCAGCCATTCGAGCTTCGGCAGCAGCAACCAGCCGAGCGCCCTGAAGATGCGTGACACGCTGGACCTGCTACGCCAGCGAGCGCCCTGGCTCGAGGTGGACGGTGAAATGCACGGTGACATCGCGCTGGATGGCGCGGCGCGCGACCTGATCATGCCGCACAGCACGCTGTCGGGCGACGCCAACCTGCTGGTGCTGCCGAACATCGATGCCGCCAATATTTCCTACAACCTGCTCAAAACCGCAGCCGGCGGCAACATCGCCATCGGGCCGGTCCTGCTCGGCGCCGCCAAACCAGTCCACATCCTGACCGCGAGCACCACGGTGCGCCGCATCGTCAACATGACCGCGCTCACCGTCGCGGATGCGAACGCCAGTCGGTAAAGCCCTACTGGAAAGCAGGTACTCACTTGGAAACTACTGGAGCGGACCTGCAAAGGCCCCTCCGGCTGCCCAATTTGTGTGCATCCGCTTGCGTTTTCGTGGCAGGTACGTCACACTAGCGTTCTTGAAATTTCCGGGTTTACCCGAGGATTTTAAAAGTCCCGGGGTTCCGGGATGGCGTCCCCCGAAGGTCACCCCAAGAAGGTCCGTTCATGTCGCGCGTTGCGGCTTTCAAGTTTGCGCTGACTAGCTTCTTGTTTGCTGTGGCGGTTGCCAGCACTGCATTGGTTCAGGCCAGGCAGTCATCGAACGACGGATTCGCCGCAAGCCGGTCAGCTGTCATTCGTGTCGCTGAACTGCCCCAGGCCGGACGGGCGACTTACGAATTGATCCGCACTGGCGGACCTTTCCCCTTCGAAAAGGACGGCATGGTGTTCGGCAACCGGGAGCGTCAGCTACCGGCCGAGCGGCGCGGCTTCTACCGCGAGTACACCGTGTCGACGCCAGGATCGCGCGACCGGGGAGCCCGGCGCATCGTGTGCGGCGGCCCAGCCCGGGCGCCACAAGCCTGTTTTTATACCGCTGACCATTACGCTAGTTTTCGCCAGATCGTGGAGTGACCCCCAATGAAGCGGGACCTGTTTTTGACTATGGAAAGAGATGCGGAGATGGATACACCACTTCGTAAGGAAGCCGGCGACGCGCCCCTCAAGGGCGTTCGCAGCAACATCGTGCAGTCCATTCGCGCCTTTCGGGTGCAGGACCTGCAGGATGCGGCCGTTTCGCTCGGACAGCATTTCCTGTATGCCAATCTCGCCACGGCGCAGAGCAAGCAGGACGTGCTGGACCTGATCGCCCAGCAATTCACGTTCCCGTCGCATTTCGGCAAGAATTTCGACGCGTTGTACGATTGCATGACAGACCCACTGCACAAATCGGGTCCGCAGCCCGGTTTCATCGTGGTGCTCGAGCAGATCCCGGCCAACGGCAAGTTCGACAAGGAGGCGCGCGAACAGCTGCTGGACATCTTCCGCGACACAGCCGATTACTGGGCCGACCGGAAGATACCGTTCCGCTGTTTCTATTCTTTTCTGTAGCCCGTTCTGCACACACCAGCCAAGCAGAACGGGCGAACGAGGCTCAGGGGACCGAAGCAGCCGCACCCGCGGCGCCGGTCACCGACAACGGCGAAAAAATGCCCACCGACAAGCTGGTGGACGTCTCGCCACTTGCATTGCGGATGAGCAGCCCCTTCAACGCAGGGTACTGGCTCGCGGCGGCGTAGCTAGGTAAAAAAGCCCGGGAGACCCGGGCTTTTTTATTTGGAGGGGCGCGCTGCATGTTATTCCGCGCGCGGGCGGCCGGCCACGCCGGTGGCAAGCGAGAGGTATTCCGCCACCGGCACTTCCTCAGCGCGGCGCTGGATGTCGAATTGGCCGGCGAAGCCTTTCTGCTCCAGCCACTTGCCCAGCGTGTGGCGCAGGATCTTGCGCCGCTGGCTGAACGCCACCTGCACCAGCTCCGACAACAGCTTCTCCTCGACCGCCACGGGGGACGCGCGCGGCACCATGCGGACCACGGCGCTGTCCACGCGTGGCGGCGGATCGAACGACCCCGGCGGCACGAAAAGCACGTTCTCCATCTCGTAGCGCCACTGCAGCATGACCGACAAGCGGCCGTAGTCGCTGGTCGCGGGCCGCGCCACCATGCGGTCGACCACTTCCTTTTGCAGCATGAAATGCTGGTCCTGCACGCGGTGGACGCAGCCGAGGAGGTGGAACAGGATCGGCGTGGAGATGTTGTACGGAAGGTTGCCCACAATCCGGAGCTTTGGGTGGTTGGCCTGCGCGGCGATCGCGGCAAAATCCACCTTGAGTACGTCGGCCTCGATCACCTGGAGCTGTCCGTGACCGCGCAGTCGGGCCGCCAGGTCCCGGTCCAGTTCGATCACGATGAGCCGTCCCAGCCTTTCGACCAGGGGCTGCGTCAGCGCCGCCAGTCCCGGGCCGATCTCCACCATCGCTTCGCCGGGTCTGGGGTCGATCGCCCGGACGATCGCATCGATGATGCCGGCATCCACCAGGAAGTGCTGGCCGAAGCGCTTGCGGGGGATGTGCTTCATTCAGGGAAAGTTGGTGGGGGTCAGAGCCCGATTTCGAATGCCGCTCTCTCGCTCCGAACAAGCCGCTGTCCTGAATCGGGATCTGACCCCCAGGTCTCACAAGGGCGGTTCCCGATATTCCACGTAGGCCCGGCCGCGGACATCCTGCGCCCAGCTGGCGTATGCCTCGTCCAGCTTCTTTTCCCGCAGCACACCGCGCGCAAGGTCGCGTTGCTCGCGCTGGCTGAGCGATGCTTCGCGCCGCTCCAGCAGCTGGATCAGGTGCACGCCGAAGCGTGACACCAGCGGTTCCGACAGTTGCCCTGGCGAGAGCGCATTCAGCGTGTCCTCGAACTCGGGGACGAACAGGCCGGGGTTGGCCCAGCCGAGATCGCCGCCGTTGCGGGCGCTCGCATCCTGCGAATTGTCCTTGGCGAGCTGGGCAAAATCGGCCTGACCGGCCTCGATCTGCTTCTTGAATTCAGCGAGCTTGTCGCGGGCCGCAGCCTCGCTCAGCTGCGCGGTCGGCCGCAGCAGGATGTGCCGGGCGTGACTTTGCACCACGTTGGCGCCGGGCAGGCCACCATGGCGCTTCTCGACCACCTTGATCACGTGGAAGCCCGCCCCCGAGCGGACCACGCTGCTGATGCCGCCTTCCCGCAGCGACTGCGTCGCTTCGACGAACAGGGGCGGGTAGCGATCCGCAGGACGCAGGCCGACGATTCCGCCAGTCGCCGCTGCACCCGGCGCATCGGAAAACTCGCGCACCAGCCTGGCGAAGTCTTCGCCGGCCTTGGCCCGCTCCTGCACCCGCTGTGCCTTGGCCTGAAGCGCGGCGATCTGCGTCACGGAGGCGCCCTCCGGAATCGCAACCAGGATGTGGGCCAGATTTACTTCGAGTCCCGCGCTATCGGTCGAGCCCTGCTGCTCGCGGATGTACTGGTCGACCTCCAGGTCCGTGACCCTGGCCCGGGACTCGAGCTCGCGGTCGCGCAACCGGGTCAGCAGCAGCTGGTTGCGCAGGTCGTCGCGAAACTGCGCCGGCGTGGCCCCGTCGGCGACGATCCGGCGCCGCAGTTCGGCGACGTCGACCTGGTTCTGGCGGGCGACGTTCTGCTCCGCCTGGTCGACTGTGGTTTCATCAATCCTGACCCCGGTCTCGCGCGCCAGCTGCAGCTGGGCCTTTTCACTGATCAGCCGCTCAAGCACCTGGCGCGCCAGCTCGGGCCGCGGTGGCAGTGCCGTGCCCTGCTGGGACAACTGCTGCTCGAAGCGGAACATGCGCGTGCGAACCTCGTTGTTGGTGACCGGCTCGGAATTCACGATCGCGACAATGTAGTCGGCGGCGCGCGGGTTGGCATCACTGCCGCGGGCGGCCGGCCGGCTGCCGCCAAGCTGCGGCGACACCCGCAGTCCCTGGCCGTGCGCGGCCGGACCAAAAGCGACAGCTTGCGCGGCGAAAGCCAGGCCCAGAACGAATGCGCGTTGTTTGATCATGCTTTGCTTGAGAGTCAATCGTAGTTGCTGAAGCGGCTGGGTGAAGTGACCTGTTCGCGCAGGTACTGGTAGCGGGGGATGTTCTGCTTGAGCGTCTGCAAGGCGTTGGACCCAAGCCTGGCGAAGCCCACGAACTCCAGCTGGAACAGGATCCGCTTGTTGGCCGATGTCGTGCTGCTTTGCAGCCGCTCCACCACCACCCGGCCCAGCCAGCAGCCGGCATCGTACTCCAGCCCGACCACGGCATCGACCAGCTTGCGGTCCAGCAGGCTGAAGTTGAGGCGCCCGACGCTGTACCAGCGGCCCTCGCCCTCACCCATGCCCGGTCCCAGGTTCTGGCCTTTGTCGCCCCACAGGTCGTTCAGCGGCCACTGCCAGCCGATGTCGATCTGCTCGCTCGAGCCGCGCTGCAGCCGGTACGCGGCGCTGACCACGTGGTAATTGCCGGGGCTGTAGCGGGCGCCGATCGTGGACCGGATCGACTGCCGCGTCTTGGGGTTGTATTGCACGGTGGCATCGGTGCTCCACTGCGGCACCCAGTTGACCGATGCGCCGAACAGGACGTCCGACAGCCGGTCGCTCACCGGCACTGCGCCCGGCAGCGTGACGAGCTGGTCCTTGAAGCGCAGGCGCTGCGCCACGCCGAAGCGGGCGGCTTCGGCGCCGGAGTTCGGGTCCAGCAACCGCGTCGTCGCGCCCAGCGTCAGCAGGTTGTTGTCTGAAATGCGGTCATTGCCGGCGAACGCGTTTTCGGTGTAGATCGTCGCGAAGTTGAAGTCCGTGGCCGCCGAGTCGTAATTCGGCAGGCCATTCTGGTCCCGGAACGGCGTGTAAACATAGAAAGCGCGAGGCTCCAGCGTCTGACGGAACGCGCGGCCGAAGAAACTCGCATCGCGCTCGAACACCAGGCCGCTGTCGAGACTGGCCGTCGGCACGATGCGGCTCGCGGAGTTTGCGCCGTCGGCCAGCGGCGCGTCGAACTGGTAATTGGTCGCGTGCAATTGCAGTTTGGGAGTCACGAACCAGCCCGGCGTCTGCCAGGGCCTGCTGACTCGCGCGAGCGTGTAGCCGCGCTTGGCATTCGGCTGCCCGGTCAGCGTGCGATTGGAATGGAACTGCGTGTAATCGGCTTCGACCGAGGCATCCAGACCACCGGCAAGGTTGATGCGCGCATATCGGGCCACGACCTGCGGCAAACGGTCATAGGGCGGCACGATCGGCGACGTGACATCCTGCAGCGTTTGCCACTTCAAGATCCGTGCCGTCACCGACACATTGTCCCGGCCCCAGGAGACCGATGCGTCGTTGGCCAGCAGCCGCTGGGTCAGCGAAGCGGTGGACCTGGTGAAATCACGCCAGTAGTTGTCGTCGCTGACCCGATTCAGGTTCAGGTTCAGGCCCAGCGAGCCCAGGCCGGCAAAGCCGGTCGCAATGCTGCCGTTGTGCGTCAATGCATAACCCCAGCGGTCGCGCTCCCGCAGCGTGTCGTAAGGCATGTAGTTGGCGCGCAGCTTGCCGACGTATGTGGGTTCGAGATAGCGGAATTCGCCGCCCAGATCGACGCCGCGCTTGGACATTACTGCCGGAAAGAGCGTCGCATCCCGGTTCGGCGCGATGTTCCAGTAGTAAGGCACGGAAATCTCGGCGCCGTTCAGGTTGCTCAGGCCGAAGGTCGGCGGCAGCAGACCGGATTTGCGCTTGTCGGAGAGCGGAAAACTGAGCTCCGGCACAGGCAGGATCGGCAGCCGGAAGAAGCTCAGGACAGCGTTGCTGGCGTGCCCGGTTTCCTCCTCGTTGTCGATTCGGATGCTCGCCGCACGCAAAATCCAGTCCGGCATCCAGCTCGGGCCCGGACGCCGCTGGCATGTGGTGTAGGTTGCGTTGCGGATGATCGCCCGCTTGTCATCCAGGAAGTCGACCCGGTCGGACTCTCCATAGGCATTGTTCTTCAGGAACCGGTAGCGCGGCGCGACGAAGAAGCCTTCGAACGCATCGACCTTCAGCTCCAGCAGGGGTCCTTCGAAGGTGTTGCCGGCCCGATTGACGAGAACGTTGCCGCGGGCCTTGGCCAGGTCGTCCGGCTGGTAATACTCGATCCGGTCCGCACGAATCGTCATGTCGCCGCGCCGCAGTTCGGCATCTCCTTCGAGCACGGTGTCCAGGTCGGTGCGGCCCGAGCCGCGTTCACCCGACAGGTAGGTCGGCAGGTTGGGCCGAACCGTCGCGGGAATGTCTTCGCGTAGCTGCTTGCTGGGTTTGAGGACCGGCCGCCCGACCTCTGCAGGCTCGGGTGGGGCCGTCTGCGCCTGCGCCGGCTGATGCAGCAGGGCGAAGGCCACCAGCGCTACCGGTGTCAGGGCAAAGGCGGGGCGAAACGCCTTGGTGGTCGGGTCGGACATCGTGGATTGGGGGGCGCCCGCCGAAGCGGCAGGGCCGGATTTGTAGAATGGATTATCCATGAGCAATCCCCTGCCACTCACCGCCGCGCCCCCTGCTTCGCCACCCGGTGTTGCGTGGTCCGATCCGTTACGGGAAGCCGCATTTCGCCGCTGGCTCGACCGGATTGCGCCCATCCACGCTTTGCAGCCCGCAAGCTTGCGCCCGGCATCGGCCGATGCGAGTTTTCGCCGCTACCTGCGCATCGACAGCGACCACCACGGCAGCCGGGTGATCATGGATGCGCCGCCTGACAGGGAGAACTGCGAACCCTTCGTCCAGGTGGCCGGGCTGATGACGCAGGCCGGATTGAATGTTCCCCGCGTGCTGGACTGGGACCAGGCCGGCGGCTTCATGCTGCTGCAGGACCTCGGCCACCAGACCATGATGGAAGCCATCGAGCCCAGCCTGCCGGATGCCAACCGCGGCCTGTACCTGCGGGCCGTGGACGCGCTGGTCGCCTGGCAGACGGCCTCGCAGCCCGGCATTCTTGCGCCCTATGACGAAGCGCTGCTGGCGCGGGAGCTGGCGCTGTTTCCGGATTGGTATCTGGGACAGTACCGGGGCATGAAAGTCGATGGCGCGCTGCGCGAAACGCTGGCCAGCACCTTTGCGCTGATCATCCAGCACAACCTCGCATCGCCTTGCGTCTATGTCCACCGCGACTTTATGCCGCGCAACCTGATGTTGCCGTCCGACCCGGCCGAGCAGCGGCTCGGGGTGCTGGACTTCCAGGATGCGGTGTACGGCCCGATCAGCTACGACATCGCAAGCCTGATGCGCGATGCCTTTCTCAGCTGGGAGGAGGAATTCGTTCTGGATATCACCGTCCGCTACTGGCAGCGGGCGCAAAAGGCGGGTTTGCCGGTGGCCAGTGACTTCGGCGAGTTCTACCGCGCCGTCGAGTGGATGGGGCTGCAGCGGCACCTGAAAGTCGCCGGCATTTTCGCGCGCCTGACGCTGCGCGATGGCAAGCCCCGCTACCTGGCGGACACGCCGCGTTTCATCGCTTACATCCGCGCGACCGCCAGCCGCTATCGCGAGCTGACACCGTTGCTGCGCCTGATCGACGATGCTGAGGGCACCCAGCAAGCCCCCGCCTACGTCATCGGCCGCGGCTGAGCCTGTCGACCGCGATGCCGCGCCTGTACTGTCCCATCCCGCTTGTCAGCGGCCACCTTCTGGAGCTTCCTGCATCCGCAGCGCGCCATGTCCAGGTCCTGCGGATGCAGCCCGGCGAAGCGGTGACGCTGTTCAACGGCCAGGGCGGAGAGTTCGAGGCAGTCATCGAACGGATGGGCCGCAGCGACGTGCGTGTGACGATCGGCAGCCACGACCCGGCGGAGCGCGAAGGCCTGCGCCCGGTGCATCTGGTGGTGGGCATGCCGGCCAACGAACGCATGGACTGGCTGGTCGAGAAGGCGGCTGAACTCGGCGTGGCGAGCATCCAGCCGCTGCTTGCCCAACGCAGCGTGCTACGGTTGCAAGGCGAACGGGCCCAGAAAAAGCAGGCGCACTGGCAGGGTGTGGCGATTGCGGCCTGCGAGCAGAGCGGTCGCAACCGGATTCCGGCGGTCCTGCCGATCTTGGCGCTGTCGCAATGGGCTTCGGCGCTGGATGGCGCGTCCCCGCGCGGCCAGGCCAGGTTGCTGCTGTCGCTGGCGCCGGCGGCGTTGCCGCTGCGTCTGGCGGCCGGGATCGACGGCGAGGTGGTGTTGCTGTCCGGTCCTGAGGGCGGATTGACCGCGCAGGAAGAAGAGATGGCCACTGCGCTCGGCTTCCAGCGTGCGACGCTTGGGCCGCGGGTGCTGCGGTCAGAGACGGCGCCGCTGGCCGCGCTGGCCGCTCTTACACTGGCCGGATGAACCGCAACCTCTGGCTGCAGGCCATCTGCCAGGGCTTGTTCCTCACCAACAACGTCACCTTCATCGCCATTAACGGACTGGTCGGGCTGTCGCTGGCGCCGCTGGGCTGGATGGCGACGTTGCCGGTGATGGGCTACGTGGTGGGCAGCGCGCTCTCCACCGGCCTGGTGGCGCGCTCGCAGCGGCAGCTCGGTCGCAAACGCTCGTTCCAGCTGGGGTTGGTAGTCGCGTTTTTGTCGGCGCTGCTGTGCACCTATGCCGCCGCGACGCGCAATTTCTGGCTGCTGTGCTTTGCAACCGTCGTCGCCGGCTATTACAACGCGAACGCTGGCTTGTACCGGTTCGCCGCCGCCGAACTTGCTGCACCCGCGGGGCGGGAAAGGGCCGTGTCGCTGGTGATGGCCGGCGGGCTTCTGGGCGCGGTGATCGGTCCCAATCTGGCCGCAAGGACGCGCGATCTGTTCGCCGTGCCATTCGCCGGGGCCTATGTCTCGCTGGCCGTGGTCGCCTTGCTGGCGATGGTGCTGATGTCGTTCATGGAATTCGCGCCAGCGCCAGCGCGCACGGCCGCGACCGGTGGCCGGCCGCTGGCGCAGATCATGGCCCAGCCGATCTTCATTGTTTCAGCGGCGGCGGGCTCGCTCAGTTATGGTGTGATGAACCTGCTGATGGCGGCAACGCCGATCGCGATGCAACAGTGCCGATTGCCGTTCAGCGACACGGCCCTTGTGCTGGAGTGGCATGTGATCGGCATGTTCGCACCGGGATTCTTCACCGGCTCGCTGATCAAGCGCTTCGGCGCCCTTCCGATCATGGCCGTGGGCGTGGCGCTCAACCTGGTTTGCATCGTGGTCGCCCTGTCCGGCGTGGAACTGCAGCAATTTCTGGTGGCGCTGTTCCTGCTGGGTGTCGGCTGGAATTTCCTGTTCACCGGAAGCACCACGCTGTCGCTATCCGCGTACGGCCCGGAAGAAAAAGACCGTGCGCAAGGCGCGCTCAATTTCTTCGTGTTCGCGACGCTGGCCATCAGTTCGCTGTCGTCGGGTGTCCTGGTGACCACGCAGGGCTGGAGGCTGTTGAACTATGGCTCGCTGCTGCCGGTCGCGCTCACGGCTGTCGGCCTGCTCTGGCTGGCGCTGCGAAGCGGTCGTCCAGCCACTGCCTGAGGGTGTCGTACACCGGCTCGGGATCGAGTTCGTGAAAGAGCTCGTGAAACAGCCCGTCGAAGCACTTGGACGTCACCACGTGGCGCGGCGCAGCAGCCGCAAACGTACGGCTGCCGGCCGGATTCACGAGATGGTCCTGGGCTGCGTACATCAGCAGCGTCGGAATTTTCCACTGGGCAGCCCCCGCGACTGTCGCCGGTGCGGCATCGGCGATGAAGCGTCCCAGCCGTCCCGATACCCGGTCGTGAACGAGCGGGTCACGACGATATGCATCGACCACCTCGCGGTCATGCGAAAGAAAGTCGGGGTCGATACCGTTTCTGACCGTGAAGTTCGGCGCCACCCGCGGAAGGGTTGCCAGCATCAACCGCTGCAACACCGTCAGGTCAGGCTGGAGCGCCGGTGAGGACAGCACGAGCCCATCCACGTCGCGCTTGCTCTGTGAGACGAAATGGCCTGCCACCAGTCCGCCCAGGCTGAAGCCGAGCAGGAGCAGGGGGGCGCTCCGGGCCATCCGCAAACGCGTGCTGTCGACGATGTCGGCAAGGTCGTCGACCAGCCGCGATGCGGTGGGCAGCACGCCGCGGGCGCCCCCGGATTCGCCGTGCCCGTACTGGTCGTAACCCCGCACTGCGAAGCCCCAGCTGTTGAGGCGCTTGGCGAGCTCGTCGTGCCGCCCCGCGTGTTCCCCGAGTCCGTGCACGAGGATCACCACGCCGCGCAGCAACAAGCCGTCCGGCAGCGGCCAGTCCTGCATGGCGATATTGTCGCCATCACTGGCTGTGTACGTGGAGAGCGTCGAATCGCTGGGGGAGATTCTCATGGCAACAATGATTGCCTGCGAGCCGGCGCTTCGCAATCAAGAGCGGACCAACGGTGCGTGGCGCAGGACGGGCGCGCGCACCCGTGAAGCGCTTCCAAGACGTGAGCAAAGGTGACAGTGCCCTCGGCACGGCCTGGGCTCGGTCTCAGTCAGGGCAGTTGCGCGATGACCTCGGCCACTGCGGCGGTCAGTTTCTTGGCGTAGGGCACATGCAGGAATTCATTCGGTCCATGGGCATTGCTCCTGGGGCCAAGCACGCCGCAGACCATCATCTGCGCCTTTGGAAACCCCTGGCTCAGCATGCTCATCAGAGGGATAGTTCCGCCTTGCCCGATGTAGCCGCAGGACGTGCCGAAGTGCGCCTGGGAGGCGCGGTTGAGCGCCTGTTCGAACCATGGCGCCGTGTCCGGCGCGTTCCAGCCGGTGGCGCCGCCATTGCTTTCGAACGTCACCCGGGCCTGATAAGGCGCGTTGTCCTCGAGCAGGGTCTTGAGTTCCTGCACGGCCCGCCCCGCATCGATCAGCGGGGGCAGTCGCAGCGACAGCTTGAAGGCCGTGTAGGGACGCAGCACGTTGCCCGCGTCCTTGAGTGCCGGAAAGCCTTCAGCACCGGTGACGGAGAGCGTGGGAGTCCAGGTCCGATTGAGCAGCGCCTGCACTGGATCGGTCGTGGTGGGCAGCGCGAAGGCAGTCGAGCCTCCGCAGTCGTAGTGAGCCCAGGGGAACCGCTTGTAGACCTCGTCCCCGAGAATGGCGGCCGTCGCCCGGGCCTGAAGCAGTCGCTCGGGCGGCACCTCGCAGTGGAAGCTCTCTGGCAGCAGGCGGCCGCTCTTGCTGTCCTCCAGCCGGTCGAGCACCTGCCGCATGATCCGGAAGCTCGATGGAACCAATCCCGAAGCGTCCCCCGAGTGCACGCCCTCGGTCAGGATTTCCACTTTCAGCGTGCCGCTTGCCATGCCGCGCAATGAGGTCGTGAGCCTCAGCTGGTCGTAATTGCCGGCGCCGGAATCCAGGCAGATGACCAGCGACACATCGCCCAGCCGGGGCCGCAACGCATCGATGTACGGCAGCAGGTCGTAGGAGCCGGATTCCTCGCAGGTTTCGATCAAGCCGACGATCCGCGGATGCGTCGCCTGTTGCGCCTTGAGCGCCTGCACAGCGGCGATGCTGGCGTAAACCGCGTAGCCGTCGTCGGCGCCGCCCCGGCCGTACAGCTTGCCGTCCTCATACTTTGGCGTCCACGGCCCTAGGTCGCTGCGCCAGCCTGTGAATTCAGGCTGCTTGTCCAGGTGACCGTACATCAGCACGGTCTGGCTGGACATCGGCCTGGTCGCGGCAATTTCGAAGAACAGAACCGGTGTGCGTCCCGGCAGGCGAACGATCTCCAGGGTCAGTCCGTCGACCTTCTGCGCTTCCACCCAGGCGGCAGCGTTGCGAAGCACTGCCTCGAGATACCCATGCTCGGCCCAATCCTTGTCGAAGCCGGGCGACTTGGCGGGAATCTGGATGTAGTCCGTGATCTGCCGGACGATGTCGCGGTCCCATTGTTCGCTGGCATGGCGCAAGGCGGCTGCCGCGTCGAGCGTGCCGGCCGGCATTTCATGTTGGATCGGTTTGTTCATGGTGGATGTTTCCGGTGCGGGTCATGCCGGGACTTTACGCCTGCGGCGGCTGTCGGGCTACCATTGCCGCAGAGGCCAGCGGGGGAATTGGCGACCTGGCGACAGGAAACGATATGCACGACACACAACGGGTTTTCGTCGGCGTGGGCGGCTGGACGTACGAGCCCTGGCGCGACAACTTCTACCCGCGGGGCCTGCCGCACAGCCGGGAACTCGGCTACGCCAGCCGCAAGCTCACCGCGATCGAAGTGAACGGTACCTACTACAGCACCTTCAAGCCCCAGACCTTCGCCCGCTGGCGGGACGAAACGCCAGCCGGTTTCATGTTCTCGCTCAAGGCCAACCGCTTTGCCACCAACCGCAGGCTGCTGGCGACGGCTGGTGAGTCGATCGAACGCTTCGTTGGCAGCGGCATCAGCGAACTGGGCGACAAGCTGGGACCGATCGTGTGGCAGTTCATGCCGACCAAGGTCTTCGACGCCGCGGACTTCGAACCTTTCCTGGCGCTGCTGCCGCGGGCGGTGGATGGACTCCCTCTGCGCCATGTCCTGGACGTCAGGCATGAGAGCTTCAACACACCGGAGTACCTCGCACTCGCGCGCAGGTACGGCTGCGTGACGGTCCATACCGACTCGGAAAAATTTCCGTCCCTCGTCGACGCACAGGCCTGGTTCGCGTACGTCCGGCTGATGCGCAGCGAGGCCTCCAATCCAACCGGCTACCCGATCCCGCTGCTCGGTCAATGGGCGCAGGGCGCGCAGGCATGGGCCAACGGACCGGCGCCGCGCGACGTCTTTATCTACTTCATCAACGGCGCCAAGGAAAGAGCCCCCGGGGCGGCGATGGCGCTGTTGCAACATCTCGCTCCCGAGTGAGGTTTGCTTGCGCCGGTAGGAGCGGGATTACAACTTGTCTCGGCCTCAGCGTTCAGGAACGGTGCGAGCAAGAGCGTCAAATCCGTCCTTGAGCAGTCGAACAACAAGGGAGATGACGCGATGGCTAATGTCTTTGAAACCATTCCGGCACAACGCAACCGCATCGACATGACCAACCCCTCGGAAGTCATGTACTGGAGCAAGAAATTTGGCTGCAGCGAACAGCAGCTCCGACAGGCTGTGATCCAGGTCGGAGAGTCCTCCGCAATGGTGGAACAGCTGCTGGACGGTCAAGACCTGCTGTTGCTGTGAGGCTGTTTCCAGCGCCGTAGCCAGTCCAGACCTGCAGAGGTGCCGCCATGTTCGCTCCCACGGGCCGGCCGGTACTCACATCCGACCCAGCCTTGCCAGCCGCACATGGCGGCCACTTCGTCGATCACGCCAAACAGGTACGGATAGTTCAATTCGCCCAGATCCGGCTCGTGGCGCTGCGGCACGCCCGCGATCTGGAAATGCCCGACCTGCCCGGTCGGCAGATACTGGCGGATCTTCGTCGCCACGTCCCCTTCGACAACCTGACAGTGGTAAAGATCGAACTGGACCTTGACGTTGACAGCGCCGATCTCGGCGATCAGCCGGTGCGCGTCGTCCTGGCAATTGAGGAAGAAGCCGGGAATGTCGCGCGTGTTGATCGGCTCCATCAACAGGTCGACGCCTTGCTTGGCCGCAAGCGCGGCGGCATACCGCAGATTGGCGACATACGTCGCCCGCAGCAGTTCGCGGCTGCTTCCCGCTGGCACCAGCCCGGCCATCACATGGATGCGCGGACATTCCAATGCCTGCGCATAGGTCAGGGCCTGTTCCACTGCTCGCCGGAAATCGTCCTCCCGGCCAGGCAGGCAGGCCAGGCCACGCTCGCCGCTGTCCCAGTCCCCGGGCCCGGCATTGAATAGCACTTGCCGCAAGCCGTTTGCCTTCAGGCGAGCGGCGATTTCCGACGCCTCCCACGCATAAGGGAACAGGTATTCCACCGCCCCGAAGCCGTCCCTGGCGGCCGCCTCGAAGCGATCCAGGAATTCGAGCTCCGGGTACAGCATCGAGAGGTTCGCCGCAAAGCGTGGCATGGCTTGCCCTCCTTCAGCGAACCGGCAGCTTGACGGCGCCGGCGTTCTCGCGGATGTATTCGCGCACCACGCTCTCGAAGTCCCTGTCAGGCTGCAGCCCCAACGCGTTGGCGCGGGCTGACGCCACGTTGCCCGGCCAGGTCTTGACCAGCTTCTGGATCGCCGGGTCGGGCGTCCAGTCCAGCAGCGCTGTCGCGGCCTTGCCGGCGACCCGCTCGAGCGCGTCCGCCATTTCGCCGACGCTGGTCCGCAGAGCAGGAAGATTCATGGCCGTGAGCGGTCCCCATTCCTGTTCCGTGGCTTCGGCCACGCGAATGATGCCGTCCACCGTCGTGGCCGGCGAAGCCAGGGCTACCGGCGTTTTGCGCGGGACCGGGCAGGCGCCCTTGAGCCCGGCCAGCGGCTCGCGGATCATCCCGCTCAGGAAGCCCGACGCAGCGCCGTTGGGCTTGCCCGGTCGGACGCTGACCGTCATCAGCCGGACACTCCGGCCACGGATGAAGCCCTTGCGGGCGTAATCCGCCACCAGCTGCTCACCGATGAATTTCTGGGTGCCGTAGCTGCTCTGTGGCGTCGGCAAGGTCTCGTCCTGGATCAACTCGGGTAGCTCGAAGCCGGGCGGGTTGCCGAACACCGCCAGCGAACTAGCAAAGATGAAGAGTGGCTGGCTGCCCAGCGCCCGGGTCGCCTCCAGCAGCGCCCGCGTGGTGTCGAAGTTGCTGCGCATGCCGAGGTCGAAGTCCGCTTCGCATTCACCACTCACGGCGGCCGCAAGGTGAAACACCACGTCGGTCCCCGCCGCCGGCAACTTGCGGTTCACCGCGAGCTCCAGCAGGTCCCCTTGCACGAACGCAACCCGCGCGTTGCCGGCCAGGTCGGCAGGTGGCGGCACCCGGTCGGTCAGGGTGATGCGATCGATTTGCCGCGAAGGCTCGCCGCCCAGCGACAAGGCGCCTTGCTTGAGCAGGGTGCGAGCCAGGCGCGCGCCCAGGAAGCCGCAGCCGCCGGTGATCAGGATATTCATGGAGTTGTGTCTTTCCGCCAAAGCACAGAGCGCACAGGATAACGCGCCCCGGCTCGACCCCGGTCAGGCCAGCCCGGCAACGCGCAGCAGCAGCCCGGCAAGGGCGCAGCCGGCAATCACCGGAATTACGCCCAGCTTGAAGCGGAACAGCGCCAGCGCCGCCAGCAGCAGCAAGGCGAGCGCGGCGACATCGATGCCCCCGACAACAAATCCGTGCGTCGGCGTCGCCCGCGCAATATGCGCGATGAAGAAGACGGCGAGGCTGGCGATAACGCCGACCACAGCCGCCGTGATGGCGGTGAGGGGAGCCGTGAACTGCAGCCGGCCATGCGTCGATTCAACCAGCGGGCCACCGGCAAGGATGAACAGGAAGGACGGCAGAAAAGTGAACCAGGTGACCACCACCGCGGCCAATACCGCGCCCAGGAAGACTGCGTCGGGCCCCAGCACCGCGCGGGTCCAGCCGCCGACGAAGCCGACGAAGGTCACGACCATGATCAGCGGTCCCGGCGTCGTTTCGCCAAGCGCCAGTCCGTCGATCATTTGCGGACCGGTCAGCCACTGGTACTGCTCCACTGCGCCCTGGTACACATACGGCAACACCGCATAAGCGCCGCCGAAGGTCAGCAGCGCCGCTTTGCTGAAGAACCACGCCATCTGCGCCAGCGTCGAATCCCAGCCTTGCGCCAGCACCAGTGAGGCCATCGGCACAAGCCACAGCACGGCACCCGCGACGACCACCTGGATCAAACGGATCCGGCTGAAGCGTGCATGCGGTGGCGTCGGCGTCTGGTCATCGATCAGCGCCGGGCCGTAGCTTTGGTCCGACTGCGCGTGGCCTCCTGCAGCACCGAACTGCCGCGGTGCGAACCGCGCGCCGGCAAGGCCCGCCAGCCCCGCGCCGAGCACCACCCATGGAAACGGCAGGTTCAGCACGGCAATCGCCAGGAAGCTCAATGCCGTGATCGCCCACAGCAGCGGAACCTCGCGCGGATGTTTCAGCGTCCGGCTGCCGATGCGGTATACCGCGTGCAGGACAATTGCCGCCACGGCCGGCTTGATGCCGTAAAACAGACCGGCGACCCAGTTCACTTCGCCGAAGGCCAGGTAGACCCAGCTCAACCCGATCAGGATGAACAGCGAGGGCAGGACGAACAGGCCACCGGCCACGACCCCGCCCCAGCTGCGGTGCATCAGCCAGCCGATGTAGGTCGCGAGCTGCTGCGCCTCCGGGCCGGGCAGCAGCATGCAGTAATTGAGCGCGTGCAGGAAGCGGCGCTCCGAGATCCAGCGCTTTTTTTCCACCAGCTCGCGGTGCATGATGGCGATCTGGCCGGCCGGCCCGCCGAAGCTGATGAAGCCCAGCCTCAGCCAGAACTTCAGCGCTTGCGAAAAAGACACGGCCGCCGGTGCGCCGGTATTCGAAGCCTGCACCGTCACTGGCCGGCCCCGGCCAGGGCAGCCGGGTTCCAGCTGTGGGTTTCCTGCTGCGCTCCCTGGCTCCAGCGCGAAGTGCACGTGAACCGGGCCGGGAAAAAGGGAGGGGCTGCGGTGTCCATGGAAAACTCCGGGTCGAGTTGCCAGCGCTTGGACGGGACACCGTCTTTTCGTGAAGCTCCGGGAGGCTGAAATCCCGAGGTCACGATCCTACCATCAGCTGCTCGTGAGCGGTCCCGGCACCGTCTGGTCAATGTCCACGGCGCGCAGGAAGTCGAAGTCACACCCTTGATCGGCCTGGGTCACCGCGGACAGGAACAGCTTGCGGTAACCGCGCACCTTCGGGTCCAACGGATGGGACAGCACCGCTGCCGCCCGCGCCGCGAGTTCTTCGGGGCTGACCAGCAACGAGAGGGAGCGCTGCGCCACGCTCAGCCGGATTCGGTCCCCGGTGCGCACCAGGCCCAGCGGCCCGCCTTTGGCCGTCTCCGGCGTCACGTGCACGACGATCGTCCCCCCGGCCGTGCCGCTGATGCGTCCATCCGAGATCCGGACCATGTCCTTGACGCCCAGACGTCCCAGCTTTTTGGGAATCGGGATGTAGCCCGCCTCCGGCATCCCCGGCGCGCCGACCGGGCCGATCTGCTTGAGCACCAGGATGTCGTCCGGCCCGACATCGAGCGCGTCGTCGTCGATGCGCGCGGCGAGGTCCTCGAGGTTTTCGAAGACCACGGCGCGCCCTTCGTGCTCCATCAGTGTTTCGGACGCGGCGGACTGCTTGATGATGGCGCCGCCGGGCGCGATATTGCCCCGCAGCACGGCGATGCCGCCCTGCCCATAGATCGGGTTGGCCATCGTGCGCACGACGTCCTGCGCAAAGCCGCTGCCGGCGGCGTCGATCTCCTGGCCCAGGGTGCGGCCGGTCACCGTCAGCGCGTCCAGATGCAGCAGGGGCCGCAGTTCACGCAGCACTGTGACGAGGCCGCCCGCGCGGTGAAAGTCTTCCATGTAATGACGACCCGACGGCTTCAGGTCCACCAGGACCGGCGTCTCGCGGCTCATCGCGTCGAGCCGGTCCAGGTCGATCGCGATTCCGAGCCGGCCCGCGATCGCGGTGAGATGGATGATCGCGTTGGTCGAGCCGCCGATCGCGAGCAACACCCGCAACCCGTTCTCGATGGCATGCGCGGTGAGGATCCGGTCCGGGGTCAATTGCTGTTCGATCATCGCCATCGCCTGCTTGCCGGTGCGTTCGGCGATACGGATGCGGTCAGCGGTGACCGCCGGCGGGGACGCGCCACCCGGCAGCATGATCCCGAGCGCCTCCGCGATGCAGGCCATGGTGCTGGCGGTGCCCATCACCGAGCAGGTGCCGACGCTGGCGACCAGCTGGTTATTCACCTCCGCAATTTCCTGCGCGTCGATCTGGTCGCCGCGAAAGCTGGCCCAGAACCGCCGGCAGTCGGTACAGGCGCCGACCCGCTCCCCCCGGTTCGAGCCGGTCAGCATTGAACCGGTGACCAGCTGGATCGCCGGCAC
>JANXVP010000084.1 GCA_025351615.1 Ramlibacter sp.
AGCAGCGGGATCACCACCAGCGTCAGCACCGTGGACACCAGGATGCCGAAGATCAGCGAGATCGCTAGGCCGTTGAAGATCGGGTCGTCGAGGATGAAGAAGGCCCCAAACATGGCCGCCAGGCCGGTCAGCATGATCGGCTGGGCGCGGGTGATGGCCGAGTGCACCACCGCGGCCTTGAAGCCCATGCCCTCGCGCACCTGCAGGTTGATGAAGTCGACCAGCAGGATCGAATTGCGCACGATGATCCCGGCCAGCGCGATCATGCCGATCATGCTGGTCGCGGTGTACTGCGCGCCGAGCAGCGCGTGGCCCGGCATCACGCCGATGATCGTCAGCGGGATCGGCGCCATGATGATCAGCGGCGTCAGGTACGAGCCGAACTGCGCCACCACCAGGAGGTAGATCAGCACCAAACCGACGGCGTACGCGGCGCCCATGTCGCGGAATGTCTCATAGGTGACCTGCCACTCGCCGTCCCACTTGATCGCATAGCCACGCCACGCGTCCGCTGGCTGGCGGATGAAATATTCGTCGAGCTTGCCGCCACCCTGCGTGCCGATGCCGGCGAGCTGGCTGCGCATGCCGAACATTCCGTACAGCGGACTGTCGACCCGTCCAGCCATGTCGGCCACGACGTAATTCACCGGCAACAGGTCCTTGTGGTAGACCGGCTGCTCGCGCAGCGTGTCGCTGCGTGTCACCAGTTCACGGATCGGTACCAGCTTGCCGTCGGCACCACGCACCTCCAGCTGCAGGAGGCCGTCGAGGTCGCCCTGCCGCTCTGCCGGCAACTGCAGCGTGGCGGCAGCGGGGTACTTGGTCTCGTCATGCAACCAGGTCGCGGCCTCGCCCGCCAGCCCGGCGCGCAACGTGCTCACGATGGCCTGCTGCGACACACCCAGCAGGGCTGCTTTCCGCCGATCGACCAGCAGCACCGTCCGGGGCGCGGCGGCGATGGTGCTGTCGTCGACATCGACGACACCGGGGGTCTTCTCGAACAGGACGCGCACGGACTTGGCCGCCTCGCGCCGTCCGTCGGCCTCGGGGCCATAGATCTCGGCGACGATCGGCGCCAGCACCGGGGGACCGGGCGGCACTTCGACTACCTTGACGTTGGCACCGAAGCGCCGCGCGATCTTCTGCAAGTCGGGCCGCACCCGCGTGGCGATCGCGTGGCTCTGCGCCTTGCGCTGGTGCTTGTCGACCAGGTTGACTTGCAAGTCGCCCACGTCGCCGCCGGCGCGCAGATAGTATTGACGCAGCAGCCCGTTGAAATTGATCGGGGCGGCCGTGCCGGCATAGGCCTGGTAGTCGGTGACCTCGGGCACCGTCGCCAGATACGAGCCCAGCTCTCGCACGACCGCAGCGGTCTGCTCGAGCGGCGTGCCTGCGGGCATGTCGACGACGACCTGGAATTCCGACTTGTTGTCGAAGGGCAGCATCTTCAGAACCACCAGGTCCAGCGCCGGCAGGGCCAGCGACGCGGCGATCGCTAGCGCAACGCCCAAGCCCAGCCAGCGGCGGTTGCGGGCGCCCCGCTGGTCGTCCAGCAAGGGGCGGAACACGTGCTCGAAGAGCGGGCCGAGCTTGCCAGCCAGCCCCTGCGATGGGAACCCAGGGCCATCGCTTTTGACGTTCGCGGCAACTGGGGGCACAGCCTTCAGCCACAGCCGCGCTAGCCAGGGCGTGACGGTGAACGCGATCGTCAGCGAGATGAGCATGCCCATGCTGGCGTTGATCGGAATCGGGCTCATGTACGGGCCCATCAGTCCCGAGACGAATGCCATCGGCAGCAGCGCGGCAATGACGGTCAACGTGGCCAGGATGGTGGGGCCGCCAACCTCCTCGACCGCTCCGGGAATGATTTCCGCCAGCGTCCTGCCCGGGAACAGGTGCTGGTGGCGGTGGATGTTCTCGACAACCACGATCGCATCGTCAACCAGGATGCCGATCGAGAAGATCAGCGCGAACAGCGACACCCGGTTCAGGGTGAAACCCCATGCCCACGAGGCGAACAGCGTGGCGGCCAGCGTCAGCACCACCGCCGTTCCGACGATGGCGGCCTCGCGCCGGCCGAGCGCGATGAAGACCAGCGCCACGACCGAGGCGGTGGCGAACAACAGTTTCTGGATGAGCTTCTTCGCCTTGTCGTTGGCAGTGGCGCCGTAGTTGCGCGTCTCGGCCACCTGCACCGCGGGCGGGATCACCGTGTTCTTCAGGGCGGCGACACGGGCCATCACCGCGTCCGCGACGTCGATCGCGTTCTCGCCCGGCTTCTTCGTGACGGCAATGGTGACCGCGGGAAACTCGCCGCCCTCCTTGCCCGCGATGCCGTGCCAGACGTAGCGTGCCGAGGGCTGCGGACCATCGCGCACGCTGGCAACGTCCTGCAGGAACACCGGCCGGCCCTCGCGCACCGCGACGACCAGTTCCGCCACGTCCCGTGCGTCCTTCAGAAAGGGCCCGGATTCGAGCGCTACCGCCCGGTTGCCCGACAGAAGTTCTCCCACCGGCAGGCCCAGATTGGCCGATTGAAGCGCCGCACGCAGGTCCGGCACGGTCACGCCCGTGCTCGCCATGCGCGTCGGATCCATCTCGATCAGCACCGCGCGTCCCGGGCCGCCAATAGTGCTGACTTCGCGCGTTCCAGGAACGCGCTTGAGATCAGCCTCGATGCTGTGCGCGACGCGCTCGAGATCGTAGGCTCCCATGTCGGCTCTGGCGCTGTACATCGTGAGCGTGACGATCGGCACGTCGTCGATGCCCTTGGGTTTGACCAGGGGGTCGCCCACACCCAAGCCCTTGGGCAGCCAGTCAGCATTCGAATGGACCGTGTCGTAAAGCCTTACCAGCGCCTCGGTGCGCGGCACGCCGACCTTGAACTGCACCGTCAGCACGGCCATCCCCGGCCGTGACAGCGACATCACATGCTCGATGCCCGCGATCTGCGACAGGACTTGCTCGGCCGGCGTCGCCACCATCTGCTCGACGTCGCGCACCGAGGCGCCGGGAAAGGGGATCAGCACGTTGGCCATCGTCACGTTGATCTGCGGTTCTTCCTCGCGCGGCGTGACGAGCACCGCGAATCCGCCGAGCAGAAATGCCACCAGCGCCAGCAACGGCGTGATGCGCGCCGCCTGAAAAAAGGCCGCCACCCGTCCCGAGATGCCCAGGTGCTGGTTCATGGCAAACGCGCAGCGGCTTGCGGATCGAGTGCCACCCGCTCAGCCACGGCAAGACCACTGAGGATCTCGACCCGGTCACCGACCGGGCGCCCGAGACGAACCAGTCGCAGCCACGGGCGCCCCGTTGCGTCGACGACATAGACGGCATTCAGTTCAGCCCGGCGGACAACCGCCTTCGACGGGATCAATACGCGGGTGCCGTCGCCTGCCGGCATCGGCAGCCATGCGCGTGCGAACATGCCCGGCGACGCACCGGTGGCGGGTGGCA
>JANXVP010000093.1 GCA_025351615.1 Ramlibacter sp.
TGGCGCGGTAGGCGCCGTAAGCGCCACCGACCACCAGCCCCAGCAACACCCAGACCATGCCCGGACCGCGGCCGCCGGAGGATTCGACGATCAACGCCGCCGTCGTGAACATCGCGATGGCCATGCCGACCATGCCGAACATGTTGCCGCGAATCGAGGTGGTCGGATGCGACAGGCCCTTGAGGGCCTGGATGAAGCACACCGACGCGAACAGGTACAGCAGCGTGACCAGGTTCATGCTCATGATGCCCCCACGCTCGTCACTGACGTGGACTCGCTGCCGCCCGAGGGGGCCTTCGCTTGCTTGAAGCGGTTCCGCGCTGCGCTCATGATTGCGCCCCCTTGTCCGCCGCGGCCGGGGCCTTCTTTTCCTTCTTGCGGAACATCTCCAGCATCCGCCGGGTGACCAGGAAACCCCCGAAGATGTTGACCGAGGCCAGCGCCACCGCGAGCACGCCCATGGTCCGGCCGAGCGTGGTTTCGGTCAATGCGGCCGCGAGCATGGCACCGACGATCACGATCGCCGAAATCGCGTTGGTCACCGCCATCAGGGGGGTGTGCAAAGCCGGCGTGACAGTCCAGACCACGTGGTAGCCGACGTAGATCGCCAGCACGAAGATGATCAGGTTGGTGACGGTGTGGGAGACTTCCATGTCGTTCCTTTTGTTAGTCAGTTGGGGACAGAGCTGAAGATCTGCCCCCAAGGTCGCTTGGCTTGGACAAGCTGGAGATCTGTCCCGCAAGGTTACTTAGGGCGCCGGACTTCGCCGTCGCGCGTCATCAGGCAGGCCGCCACGATGTCGTCTTCGAGATCAATCTTCAGCCCACCGTCCTTGGGCAGGATCAGCTTGAGGAAGTCGAGCACGTTGCGTGCATACAGCGAGGAAGCATCGGCGGCTACCAGGGCCGGCAGATTGGTTTCGCCCACCAGCGTGACGCCGTGTTTGACCACCGTCTGGCCGGGGACGGTGAGCGGGCAGTTGCCGCCTTGCGGCGCGGCCAGGTCGACGATGACCGACCCCGGCTTCATCGAGCGCACCATCTCCTCGGTCACCAGCACCGGCGCCGCGCGGCCCGGAATCAGGGCCGTGGTGACCACGATGTCGGCTTGCGCGACCCGCTTGGCGACCTCGGCCTTCTGCCGGTCCAGCCAGCTCTGCGGCATCGGCCGGGCGTAGCCGCCGACGCCTTCCGCCGCTTCCTTTTCTTGCGCCGTCTCGTAGGGCACGTCGATGAATTTGCCGCCCAGAGACTCCACCTGTTCCTTGACGCTGGGGCGCACGTCCGACGCCTCGATCACGGCGCCCAGCCGTTTGGCGGTCGCGATCGCCTGCAGCCCGGCGACGCCGACGCCAAGGATCACGACCCGCGCGGCTTTCACAGTGCCGGCCGCCGTCATCAACATGGGAAAGAAGCGCTGGTAGCGGTCGGCCGCGATCATGATGGCCTTGTAACCCGCGATGTTGGCCTGCGACGAGAGGACGTCCATGCTCTGGGCGCGGGTGGTCCGCGGCGCCGCTTCCAGGGCGAAGGCGGTGAGATTGGCGCCGGCCATCCGCTGCAGTCCGGCAGGATCGAAGGGGTTGAGCATTCCCACCACCGTCGTGCCGGGTCGCATCCGCGCGACTTCGTTGTCCGACGGAGCGCGCACCTTCAGGACCAGGTCACACCCAAATGCGCCGCCCAGGTCGGTGATTTCCGCGCCGACTGCGCTGTAAGCCGCATCGGTGGCGCTGGCCGCAATGCCGGCGCCGGACTGGATGCGCAGCGTGTGGCCCTGGGCCTGGAGTTTTTTGGCCGTCTCGGGGGTGACGGCAACACGGGTTTCGCCCGCCGTGGTTTCGGCGGGTACACCTATCAACATGGCCGTGCCTCCTCGGTTAACTGTTTTTTTCTGACTCACCAATAGCTTACATGATCAAGCGGGGGGCAATGCCGGCCGGAAGAACCGCCACCGGCCCTCCCTGTTGCAAACCGGGCGCGCAGCCCCACGTGGCTCAGACCGTCGCTGCCGGTCCATCTTCCCGTCGGTCAATATGTCACTTGCATCCCTCATCGGTCTTTCCGCCGCGCTTCATCTCTACGTGGGCATGCGTCTCGTGCCGTCGCTGCCGGGACTGGTGAGTTCCTCGCTGCTGTCCTTGCTGGTGCTGGCCTCGTCAGTGCTGACGCCGCTCGGGCTGGTGGCGCGTCGCCTCGCGCAGCCGCCCGCCGCTGACCGGCTGGCCTGGGTCGGGCTGCTGTTCATGGGCCTGTTCTCGTCGCTCTTCGTGTTCACCGTCCTGCGTGACGCGGTTCTGCTGGTCGCAGCGCTGGCCGGCATGGCGGTGCCGGCGCTGGGCCGCGGCGCTCTGGTCGAGGCCAGCGCCATCGCTGTTCCGCTGCTGGCGCTGGCCGCGAGCCTGCTGGGCGCGATCAATGCCCGGCGCACCGCTGGCGTCGTCTTTGTCGACGTGCCGATTGCCGGCCTGCCCGCTGCGCTGCACGGGTTCACGATGGCGCAGATCAGCGACATCCACATCGGGCCGACAATCAAGCGACCCTACCTGCAGCACATCGTCGACGCAGTGAACCGCCTGCAGCCGGACCTGGTGGCGGTGACCGGCTACCTGGTCGA
>JANXVP010000113.1 GCA_025351615.1 Ramlibacter sp.
GCAAATGCGGTTTTGGAGGCCTGGTCGGCAGCCTACAGTTCGAACGAACCAGAGGCAGTGGTTGAGAAGTATTGGCCCGACGCGATCCTTCTCGGAACGGTCAGTCCTGTCATGTCGGTCGGGACGGACGCGATCAGAAGCTACTTTGGCCGGCTCAAGGGCAGCGGCAACAAGAACGCCATTCTCGAAAGACACGTGATCGTTCTGGACGACACCGCTGTGGTGATGACGGGTTTTTACGTGTTCACCCGGATGCTGGAAGGCAAACCGGTGCCCGGGCCTTCGCGTTTCACGATGCTGATGATGAAGCGCGGGGACGAGTGGAAGATTGCCCATCACCACTCGTCTCCTCTCGTCAAGGCGCCATAGCGAATCACCGGGGCCGCGTCAATGCAGCGCGGCCCAATGCCAGATGGCGCGCCTTGCTGCGAGCGCATCGCTTGCCGTTTGCGCGGCGACTTCGGCTTTGATCGCTGCGCTTTGATTCTGCGTTTCAGCGGTGTCAGAAAAGGACCAGGGAACATCGACGACACCCTCGGCGTAAGCGGCCAGGAAGGACGCCATTGCCAGGGCCACGAAAATAATCAGGCGGTTCATGATTTTTCCAATCGAATCCGGCAGATGAGAGAAAGAGATGGGATTTGTCGAGGCCAGGGCGGCCTGCGTCGCTGGATAAATTCCAGCAGAATGGTCTGGTCTGGTCTGGTCTGGTCTGGTCTGCGAGCGATTCCTGCTTCAGGCCATGACTCGCTGGACCGGCAGTGGATGACACAAGTTGGTTGGGTGGATCTTCAGCTTCCTTCAAAAGACGCGGTACGCGTACGGCATGCCGCCTGACAGGACAACCTCCCCCTCACAACGTGCAGATGGTCGCGCAGGATCAGCCGGCGCGCATCATCCGTTTGGGGGATGCCCGGTTTGCGCGACAACGTGGACAGTCGCGGGTGGGTTCAACTGCAAAGGCCCAAGTGGCGCGCCGCTTTGCGCAAGGGTGCACGAGTCGCGAGATCGCGGCGGAATTCGGCGTCTCCCTTTCGACCGTCCATACCCAGCTGGCGTCCGCGTACCGGAAACTGGGTGTGTCAGACAAGGCAACGCTTAGCCGGGTGCTTGCCGACAGCACAAGCTGAGACGAAGTCGCGCTTTCGTCGCACCTGCGCAGCCCTGACGCCAGTTACCACTTTTTGGCTCCCCGCCCCGGTGAAGGAAATCACCGAGATTGCCGGTCTCTACACGGTTGAATCGACCCAGAATGCACTGAAACAGGGAGCAGGCAGGTAGGTCGAAGGGGCCGCTTTGACACGCAGCAGTCTTGAGTTGAAACGCCCGGGCTTCGCCGGCTGGGTCAGTGCACCAATGGAACGGGCCGGACGCGCCGAAACATGGATTCATCCGGGAACCGGACTGGTTGCGGTTTCGTCGATCCAGGCGTGCGACCGTGATGGCACCGCGACCGGGTACTGCCTGGCGATCTATCTGGCTGGCGGGCTGAGGTGCAGCGCGGCGCTTGCTTTTCTGGCCCTGGCCGACTTTGGCTTGCTAGGCGCCACCGAAGACGTCAGGACAAGCGGGACCGCGCGGATTTTTCGCCTCGCTGTCACCTGATCGGCAGGCGTCCATGGCGGGCCGGGTCGCCCGATCCACAAGATCCTGTCACTCTGTGCTACGGTCACCGGGCTACCCTTTCCTGACACGTCAGCCCGGACCCGCCATGACCACACGGATTGAACGAGATACCTTTGGCCCGATCGAGGTGCCAGCCGGGCGCTTGTGGGGCGCCCAGACCCAGCGCTCACTCCTCAATTTCGATATTTCCGGCGAGCGCCAGCCGCGCGAGCTGATCCGTGCGCTGGCGCAGATCAAACGTTCCTCGGCCGTGGTGAACCACTTGCTGGGATTGCTCGACGATCGCAAGGCAGCGGCGATTATTGCCGCCGCCGATGAAGTCATCGAAGGCCAGCACGCCGACGAGTTTCCCCTCGTGGTGTGGCAGACGGGCTCCGGGACGCAGACCAACATGAACGTCAACGAGGTGCTGGCTAACCGCGCCAGCGAGCTGCTGGGCGGACCGCGCGGCGACGGCCGGCTGGTGCATCCCAACGACGACGTCAACAAGAGCCAGTCCTCCAACGACGTGTTTCCCACCGCGATGAACATGGCGGCGGTCGAAGGCCTGATGCGCAGGCTGACGCCGGCCTTGATGAAGCTGCGCACCACGCTTGACGCCAAGGCGCATGCGTTCAAGGACATCGTCAAGATCGGCCGCACCCACTTGCAGGACGCCACGCCGCTGACGCTGGGCCAGGAGTTCTCGGGCTACGCGGCGCAACTGCAGCAATGCGACCGCCACCTGCACGGCGCGCTGCCGCACCTGTGCGAGCTCGCTCTGGGCGGCACGGCGGTGGGCACCGGGTTGAACGCGCCAAAGGGCTACGCAGAGAATGTGGCGGCGGAGCTCGCGCGCCTGACAGGCCTGCCTTTCGTCAGCGCGCCGAACAAGTTCGAGGTGATGGCGGCGTGCGACGCGCTGGTCCATGCCCACGGGGCGCTCAAGACGCTGGCCGCCAGCATGATGAAGATCGCCAATGACGTGCGCTGGCTGGCCAGCGGCCCGCGTAGCGGCATCGGGGAGATCAGCATTCCCGAGAACGAGCCGGGCTCGTCGATCATGCCGGGCAAGGTCAACCCGACCCAGAGCGAGGCCGTCACCATGCTGTGCTGCCAGGTGTTCGGCAACGACGTCGCCATCAATATCGGCGGCGCCTCGGGCAACTTTGAGCTGAACGTGTTCCGGCCGATGATCGCCTACAACTTCCTCCAGAGCGTGCGGCTGCTGGCGGACGGCATCGCGAGTTTCAACGCGCATTGCGCCGTCGGCATCCAGCCGAACCGGGAACGCATCGCGGAGCTGGTCGGCCGCTCGCTGATGCTGGTCACTGCCCTCAATCCGCACATCGGCTACGACAAGGCGGCCCAGATTGCGAAGAAGGCCCACAAGGAAGGGACCAGCCTGCGCGAGGCGGCCGTCGCCAGCGGCCACGTCACCGGCGAGCAGTTCGATGCATGGGTGCGGCCCGAACAGATGGTCTGAGCAGGTCGCCTGGGGCGCAGGCCTAGTGCCGGCGCTCGGCGATGCCCGACATGATCTTGTCGGTGTAAGCGATCGCGATCGCCGACAGCAGGAAGGTGATGTGGATCACGGTCTGCGCCACCAGCACACGGTCGGAATAGTTGTCGGCGTTGATGAAGGTCTTGAGCAGGTGGATCGACGAGATGCCGATGATGGCCGTCGCCAGCTTCACCTTCAGCACCGACGCATTCACGTGGCTGAGCCACTCCGGCTGGTCGGGATGGCCTTGCAGCCCCATCCGGCTGACGAAGGTTTCGTAGCCGCCGACGATCACCATGATCAGCAGGTTGGAGATCATGACCACGTCGATCAGCGCCAGCACCACGAGCATGATCACGGTCTCGTTCAGGGAGGTGATCGCGACGGTCTGTTTGTAGCCGATGCTGGCGATCAGGTGCTGCAGCGCCGCCTGGCTGCCGAACGCGGCCTCGATCAGGTGCCACAGCTCCACCACGAAATGCACCACGTACACCGCCTGCGCGGCGATCAGGCCGAGGTACAGCGGCAGCTGCAGCCAGCGGCTGGCGAAGATCAGGTTCGGCAGCGGCCGCAGCGGGGAGGCTTTCTTCGGAGTTGGGTCGTCGTTCATGGCGTGAGAGTCAGGTATTAGTCAGGGTTTGTACGATGGGCCGGATTGTAGGTTGCCGCCCGCCACGCCCTGGATGCGGGTAGATTTGTAGACTTCCAGCCAGTCAGTGCTTTGTAAGTGCTGCCGCCGACAGTACGCCGCAAACAACCCCACGGAGACATCGTCATGAGTGCTATCGAATCGGTCCTGGTGGAAAACCGTGTCTTTGCGCCGCCACCCGGCGCCGTCAAGGCTGCGCGGATCTCCGGCATGGAGGCATACAACGCGCTGTGCGACGAAGCCAGCCGCGACTTCGAGGGCTTCTGGGCCCGGCTGGCGCGCGAGAACCTGACGTGGACCAAGCCCTTCACGAAGATCCTCGACGAAAGCAAGGCGCCTTTCTATAAATGGTTCGAGGATGGCGAGCTCAATGCCTCGGCCAATTGCCTGGACCGGCACATGGGCACGCCGGTCGAGAACAAGGACGCGATCGTGTTCGAGGCCGACGACGGCGCCGTCACGCGCGTCACCTACAGGCAGCTGCTGGCGCGTGTCAGCCAGTTCGCCAACGCGCTCAAGGCGCAAGGCATCAAGAAAGGCGACCGCGTCGTCATCTACATGCCGATGACGATCGAGGGCGTGGTCGCGATGCAGGCTTGCGCCCGCATCGGCGCCACCCACAGCGTGGTCTTCGGCGGCTTTTCGGCCAAGGCGCTGAACGAACGGATCATCGACGCCGGGGCAGTGGCCGTGATCACCGCCAACTTCCAGATGCGCGGCGGCAAGGAACTGCCGCTGAAGGCGATCGTCGACGACGGCATCGCGATGGGCGGCTGCACCACGCTCAAGAGCGTGCTGGTGTACATGCGCACGGCGACGGCGTGCAACATGCAGGCAGGGCGCGACAAGAGCTTCGACGAGGTGCTCAAGGGGCAATCGGCCGACTGTCCGCCGCAACCCGTCGGCGCCGAGCATCCGCTGTTCATCCTCTACACCTCCGGTTCGACCGGCAAGCCCAAGGGCGTCCAGCATTCCACAGCCGGCTATCTGCTGTGGGCCAAGGTGACGATGGACTGGACCTTCGACATCCAGCCGTCCGACGTGTTCTGGTGCACCGCCGACATCGGCTGGATCACGGGCCACACCTATATCGCCTACGGGCCGCTGGCGGCGGGCTGCACCCAGGTGGTGTTCGAGGGCATCCCGACGTTTCCCAATGCCGGCCGCTTCTG
>JANXVP010000138.1 GCA_025351615.1 Ramlibacter sp.
GCAGCCTGCGCCGGCAGCGACCTCCCCCACTCCCGGGTTTCGACCCGACCCGCGGCGGGCGCATGTTGAACATCACCCCGCCGCAGGAAAATGACTTTGCCCCGGCGCGTCAGGCAGCAGTCCAGCCCGGGCCAGTCCCGGTCGCGCAGGCGCAAAGACGCTGGAGTTACAAGGTGCCGACTCCGCTCGGCATCACGCAATCGGCCTTCGAGGTTGGGGAAGACGGCCTGCACTTCACGTCCGATGACGTGATGAGCGGCAACGCGACGCTGCCGTGGGCGACCATCCACGAGGGCTGCACGGTGGCGATGGCTGGAATGGGCGGTCGGGGCGCGCCCGATCTGCCGAACTGGGTGCCCTCACAAATCGAATGGCTGGTGCTGTCGCGAACGCCGGGTAGCGGCCCAGCATTTATGCGAGTGTTGCCGCAGGGCAGCGACCGCGACGCGATCGTCGCCGAAGTGCAGGCACGGCTGGCAACAGGATGGATAGGCGACCACCTGCCGATCACGGACGTGCAGCGGCGGCTCGGCATTACCGAAGGCACGTGGAGCACGCTCAAGGTGATCGGCATCGTCGTCGCGGTGCTGGCCTCGCTCGTCCTGCTTCTGATGCTGCTGATCCTGCTGATGCATCCGGTGATCCTGGTTCCTGCCAGCATCGTTTTAGGCACATGGCTCTGCCGCAAGGGACTTCGTGGCCTGAGCGACGCCCTCGCGGTGGCCAACTCGCCGACCTCCAAGGCGTCGAGTGCGGCACTGGGCCTGGTCGAGCTCGAAGGCCGGGCGCTTTCAAGCGCGGCTTCGCCCGCTGCCGTCACGGGACGCCTGAGTGCCTGGTGGGATGTGACGGTCTGCGTCTGGTCAGAGCAACACAACGGAAAGGGCCACTGGAACCAGGTGGCGGCACGCCACGCTGGCCGCATTGACCTGATCGAGCTGGAAGACGACACCGGACGCCTGCCGGTCTGGCTCCCCGGCGCGACAATGCTACTCGCCGTTACCAGCTGGGAGAGCGGCAAGGACGTCTTGCCGCCCGATGGGGTCGCGCTCCTGGACGAGCTCGGTTTTCCGTGGAACAGCCAACGTCGGCTGCTCGTGCGCGAAGAGTGCCTCGAGGTGGGTCACACCTTGTACGTGCTGGGAACGCTTGACGAGCGGTCCAACCTGCGCAACCCGTCCGAGGCCGGTCCGATCGAGCGAGGCCTGCAGCAGCTGGTGAGCGGCCAATGGCGTCGAACGCTGGTGGCTGCCGCCCCGGCTCCGCTGCGTCTGATCGTTACCGTGCTGATCGGCTTCCTCGATATCTTCACGCAAGTGGGGCATGACGGCGAGCGCGCGCTGCGCGACGTCGTCGTCGCACCTCCGGCGCTCGCGCCCAGCGCGCTGGTGGTCTGGCGGGGCCGAAGCGGGCGACCGTTCCTGGTTTCGAATCGCACGGAGAATGCCGCACTGGCGGCGCTGCGGACACGCTCGCTGTGGACGTTCGGTGCAGGTGCGGCGCTGCTCTGCTATACGCTTTATCAGATTGTCGAATTTTTTGTCCGGAGATGAACATGGCATGGATCGCGGTTGTGCTGCTGGTGCTTGCCCTTGTCGCGATTGCCATCGCGGTTCAGGGCGTCGCGCTCTACAACGGACTGGTGCAGGTCAAGCACCAGGTGGACCAGGCGTGGGCCAACATCGACGTGCTGCTCAAGCAGCGGCACGACGAGTTGCCCAAGCTTGTCGATGCTGTCAAAGCTTACGCGACGCATGAGCGCGGATTGCTCGAGGACGTCACCGCCATGCGGGTGCGGGCGCAGGCGAGCGACTCTGCCCAGGCTCGCGTCGCTGCCGAAGAAGCACTGTCGCAAGGCGTGTCGAAGCTGCTCGCAGTCGCCGAAAACTATCCGGCCTTGCGTGCCAGCGAACTCTTCATCGATCTACAGCGGCGGATTTCTGCGCTTGAAGAGCAGATTGCGCATCGGCGCGAGTTCTACAACGCGGCGGTCAACATCAACAACGTGCGCCTGGAGGAATTCCCGGAGCTGCTGCTCACCGGCTTGGCGGGACTGACGCACAAGCCGCTGTTCGAAGCGCAAGGCGCCGAGCGCACGGACGTGGACATCGGCGCAGCGTTTCGCGGATAGGCGCCCTGGCATCTCGGCGCCGCAACAACTGTCACTCAGGAGAACTTCAATGCATGCCCGATCACTTGAACAACGACAACAACTGCGCCGGCTCGGAAATTGCCTGGCGCTCGCGCTCGGTACGTTTCACTCCAGCTTCGGCTTGGCCCAGGCGCCTGCCCCGGTCGGCCCCCAGGAACCGCCGTTGTGCACCGACGCGCGGGAGCTCAAGGGCCTGAAAAAAGGTTACGATTTTGTCGAGTCGCTACGTGACGGCCTCAAGCTGAAAGAGATCACCTTGATCAAGGAGCTCTATCTTCGCCCCCCTTCCCGGTCAGTGAACCAGTACGCCAACAGCAATCACTACGCAGTCAAATCGCGCTATTGCGAAGGGGTAGCCCAGCTGAGCAACGGAAAGAGCGATCCGATGTATTGGCGCATGGACTATGTGGTGGACGGTGCGGGTCACTCCATCAACTACAACTCGTGTTCCCTGCGGCACGCCCTGGTCGACCCGGAGTGCCGGAGTATTCGCGAAGGCAAGTAGTTGGCCGGCAACGCGTCAGGCGGCTGGCTGCTTGTCCCATGCGCTTGCGTCGTTGATGTGCAAGCGTGACCGTGGTGCGATTCATGGCCATGGCGTGGGAGAATGCGTATGGTTCTGATCAACCGAGAGTGAGGAATCTCGTGGATGCTTCCCGTTGGCAAATGCTGGAACGGCTTTTTGCCGAAGCGCTCGAATTGGCGCCGGATCGGCGCGACGCTTTCTGCCGCCGCGCGTGCGGCGCCGATGCTGAATTGCTCGAAGAGCTGCGCTCGCTACTTGCCGCGCATGACGCCGGTGCCGGCCTGCTGGACAGCCCACCCGGATGGGGTCCGACGGGCCGCGCAGCACCAGCGTCGCAGCTCCTGCCTGGTACCCGGATCGGCGTCTGGTTGATCGGCCCGCTGATCCGGCGAGGCGGTGCTGGAGAAGTCTATTCGGCGACGCGTGCCGATGGCGTGTTCGACCTGGCGGTCGCCTTGAAGCTGCTGTACCGCGACGCGGCGCCGGACGTTGCGCGCTTTCATGCCGAGCGGCAAGTTCTCGCCACTTTGAACCATCCCGGCATCGCTCGCCTGCTAGACGGCGGCACGGCTCCCGATGGCCGGTTGTGGGCCGTTGTCGAATATGTGCTGGGCGAAACCATCATCGAGCACTGCCAGAGCCGGCATGCCGGCCTGGACTATCGGCTCTCGCTCTTTCTGCAGGTTTGCGAGGTGCTCGACTACGCCCACCGCAACCTGATCGTCCACCGCGACGTGAAACCGGGGAACATCCTGGTCACGCCCGAAGGGCGCGTGAAGTTGCTCGACTTCGGCGTCGCAAAACGGCTCGATCCAGGCGGACAGGGAACTGTCGACGCAACGATGGCCCCGTTTACACCCGACTATGCCGCCCCCGAACAGCTGACCGGAAAGGCAATCACGGTTGCCACCGACGTGTATGCGCTCGGAGTTCTGCTGTTCGAGCTGCTGAGCGGACACCGTCCATGGCGCGGCGCGGGCCTTCCGATTGGCCGCATCGTGCAGCAGATCGTGCATGACGAACCGCCGTCGATGAGCGCGGCCGCCGCAGCCGCTGATTCACCAATTCCCCCACGGCGGCTCGCCGGCGATCTTGACGCCATTGTCGCGACCTGCCTGCGCAAGGATGCCGTCGATCGTTACCCGAGTGTCAACGCACTGATTGAAGACATCCAGCATCACAAGCGGGATGAACCGGTGATCGCGCGCGGTCGTGCGCGGCACTACCTGCTCGGACGTGCGCTCGCGCGCTACCGGTGGGGTGTCGCCGCTGTCGCAGTGGTGTTTGCTACCCTGGCCGCTGGACTCGCAACGACTGCGTGGCAGGCACATCGCGCCGAAATCGAGCGCGATATCGCGCGCCGTGCCGCCACGCGCGAGGAGGCCATCCGCTATCACCTCGTGAACCTGTTTCGCAGCTCGTTGGGGCAAAAAACCGGCGCACCCCTCACGGCCAAGACGATGCTGGACGTCAGCGCGCAGCGCGTGCTGGGGGAGTACCGCGACGACCCCCTGCTCGCCGGAAAGGTCGTCATCACCCTCGCGGAACTGTATGGCGCGCTGGAAGACGTCGAGGGGCAGGTACCGCTACTGGAGGGATTTCTCGCGGCGGCTGGCCCGGAGGCCGATCCCGAGTCGGTGGCCCTTGCGCAGCAGAAGCTTGCGTATGTCGAGCTACTGCGTGGCCACATTCCTCGCGCTGCCCAATTGCTGCCGATCGCTGAGGCTCGCTGGAAGATCGCGCCCGAAAAATACCAGGAACAACATCTCGAAGCGCTGTTCACCCGAGGCCTGCTGCTGCGCAGCCAAGGGGACCTCGATGGGTCCATCCGCACATACCAGGACGCCATCGTGCAGCGGACGGCATTCTCGGGCGCGGTGCATCGCGAGACCGCCAATCTCTACAACTCGTTGGCGATTTCGCTGGCCGGCGCGAATCGTTTTCAAGAGGCACTCGATGCGTACCGGGCCAACCTCGCCATCCACGAGAAAATGGGACAGAGCGACGAGCCCGACGCGTTGGTGGTGCTGGGAAACACGGGGACGCTCGCCTATCGCCTTGGCCGTCTGCGCGAAGCCGATAAGCTCCTCAAAGCGGCATACACGAAACAGCGCGAACATGGTGGCGACTCGGCGGCGGTGGCCGCGTCGATGGGCCTGTACGGCGCCACCTTGACGGCCGAGGGCCAGCTCGCCGGCGCGCTGGACATCGCACGGACGGCTGCGGACATGGGAATGAAATACGCGGGCAAGGCGAGCCCGTTGGCGATTCAGAATCGTATTTTTCTGACTGACGCTTTAAGGGCAGCCGGCGATTTCGACAAGGCTCGGCAGCTTGCCAGCGAGAACCTGGCGCTCGCAAGCCAGGGCTTCGGTGCGGGCGCAGTGCTGACGCTGCGCGTGCGTCTCAGCCTGGCCCGAATCGATTTGGCTGCTGGAGACGCCGACGCTGCCCAGGCGGAATTCGCCGCGCTGGTCGAGCTGCTGCGCAAGGCCGGCCCGACCGGCGCGCCCGTGGTGGCGAGTGCCCTGTTCGGTAGCGGAGAAGCCCTGTTGGCGCAACACCATCCGGCTGCCGCAGTCGCTCCCCTGCAAGAGGCCGTGATGCTGCGCGAGCGGCTGCAGTGGCCGCAGAGCTGGGAGCTGGCGCTGGCACGCGCGCGGTTGGCCGAAGCCCTAGCGGGCAGCGGCGGCCCAGGCGCGAAGGAGCTGCTTGGGCGTAGTGCGGCGGATCTCGTCATGCAGCTCGGTCCCGACCACCCTGAGGTGCAGCGCGTGCGTCATTTGATCGCCAGCATCCGCTGAGGAGCTTGACGCCAGGCGCGGCATCAACCCGCGCGCAGCTCGCGGACCAGCCATGCGCGCGCGAGCGTCCAGTCGCGGCGTACCGTGCGTTCCGAGATGCCGAGCGCCTTGGCGGTGGCTACTTCGTCGTAGCCGGCGAAATAGCGGCACTCGACGACCTGCGCGAGCCGCAGCGACTGCGTCGCCAGCAGGGCGAGCGCATCGTTCAGCGCCACCAGCATTTCGTCGCTGGCCTCAGCCAGGCCTAGCGATTCGGTCAAAGGCAGGTGCTCGGCGCCTTCGCCCCGTTTGGCGGTGAGCTTTTCTCTCGCGTGGTCGACCAGCGCATGGCGCATTGCAACCGCAGCCGCGCGGATGAAATGCGCATCGTCATTCCAGCCATTGGTGCCGCGCAGCTTCAAGTACGCCTCGTGCACCAACGCCGTCGTCTGGAGGGTCATGCCGGCTCCGACACGGGCACGTTCGTGGTGCGCCACCCGCTTGAGATCGGCATAGAACATCGGCAGCAGGCGATCGGCGAGGCTGCGCACGTCGGCCTCCAGGGTGGGGTCCCACCCCGGCGGTGGGAGCGCGTCAGGCAGGACAAGGGCCATGCAGCGATCTTACTATCCGTCGCATGAGGCAGAACACCCCTCGGCTGTTCGGAAAGTGTCTGACCGCTTCTCCAGTTTCTCCGTATCGAATGCGGCCGCCGCCCTGGTGCAGATCGCCTTGTCCGTCACCAGCCGGACTTGGGACGGAGTCAGGGCCTCGGGTTCAAGGCGCTGGCGACCACCAGCTTGGGCGCGGCGTCATGCGCGCGGCGCAGATGATCGCCAGCGAGGGCAGGTTCGACCGCTTTGCCGGCGCGGCGGCCGTCGGCTTCCGGTTTCATAGCCGGGGAACACGCAACGGCTTGCGCCATGTCAAAACCGGGCCTCCGGAACAGCACGATAGTGTGATCGCACAATAGGGAAATCTCCTGCAGCAAGCCGCTCGCCTTCCCCTCCCGGCATCGACACCGGCCGGACCCGGCGGCGAGACCGTCAAACGCATCGGCCTCTTCATCGCGCTGCTGGCGCTGCTCGCCGTGTTGTCGATGCCAATGCCCAAGAGCTTGCCGCCGGCGGGCCAGGTCATGCTCGCCATTCTTGCCTTTGCGGTCATCGTGTGGATGACCGAAGCGCTCGACTACGCGGTCAGCGCCTTGGTGATCGGCGCGCTGATGATTTTCTTGCTGGCCTTCGCGCCCGACGCAGCGAAACCGGCCGGGCCCACGATGGGAACCGGGCCCGCGTTGGGCCTGGCCCTGGCGGGCTTTTCCAACAGTGCGGTCGCGCTGGTAGCGGCAGCCTGCTTCATTGCGGCGGCCATGACCGCGACCGGGCTCGACCGGCGCATCGCGCTGGTGGTGCTGTCCAAAGTTGACGCCCGCACCAACCACATCGTGATCGGCGCCATGGTCGTCGGTTTCCTGCTGTCCTTCATCGTCCCCAGCACCACGGCGCGGGTCGCCTGCCTGGTGCCGATCATGATGGGCTTCATCCTGGCCTTCAAGGTGGACAAGCGCAGCCGCTTTGCCGGTTTGCTTGTCATCACGGCCGCGCAGACCGCCAGCGTCTGGAATATCGGCATCAAAACGGCAGCGGCGCAGAACATGGTTGCGATCGGCTTCATCGAAAAACAGTTGCAGACCACCATCACCTGGACCGAGTGGTTCATCGCCGGCGCCCCCTTCTCGGCCCTGATGAGCGTCGCCGTCTACTTCATCATGACCCGGATGATGAAACCTGAAATGGCGGAGATTGCCGGCGGCCGGGACACGATTCGCCAGCAGCTCGACGGCATCGGGCGGATGACGGCGAGGGAATGGAAGCTGCTGACGATCGTTCTGGTGCTTCTGGGCTTCTGGGCCACCGAGAAGGTGCTGCATGATTTCGACACCTCCTCCACCACCATCGCGGCCATCGCATTGATGCTGCTGCCGCGCCTGGGCGTGATGGACTGGAAGGAGTCGCAGCGCGGCTTCCCTTGGGGGACGGTGGTCCTGTTCGCCATCGGCATCAGCGTCGGTACAGCCCTGCTGAAAACCAGCGCCGCGGCCTGGCTCGCCAACGTCATTGTCCAGAGCCTGGGACTGCAGCACACCAGCGCGTTCGCCATCCTGATGCTGCTGTCGCTGTTCCTGATTGTTGTTCACCTCGGCTTTGCGAGTGCAACGGCCCTGGCGTCCACCATGATTCCGATCATCCTCAGCGTGCTGACCGCAGTCCAGACACCGGGGATCAATGTGGTGGGGATGACCATGCTGCTGCAATTCGTGGTGAGCTTTGGCTTCATCCTGCCGGTCAACGCGCCGCAAAACATGATCGCCTATGGCACCGACACATTCGCCGCCCGGGACTTCGTCCGCACCGGGCTGGTCATCACGCTGGCCGCGGCCGGGCTGCTGGTGATCTTCGCGCTGACTTACTGGCCGTGGATGGGGTATATGACCAGGGCGGCCTGAACTGGAAGTGCGCCTGTTGATCCAAGTCACGACGCCGAAGTCAGTGAAGGCATACCGTATCGGAAGCGCAATCGTGTGCTGCAACACTTTAAGGAAACCTCAAATGAAAATCAATGAAGGCATAGTCGACCGCAGCCTGCGTGTCGTCGCAGGGCTGGTCCTGATCGGACTGGCGGTCACCGGAACGATTGGCGTCTGGGGCTACATCGGCGTCATCCCCCTGGTCACCGGCGTCGTCGGCATGTGCCCCGTGTACAGCTTGCTTGGCATCAACAGCTGCCCAGCGACGCGCGGCTAACGCCGCACAGGGTGTGCGTTCCCGAGACCGACGAAAAGCTGCCGCCAGCTATTTCAGGCGTTGACCGGTGCTGTCAAAGATCCCGATCGTGATGGGAATGCCCTGACGCACGCTCTGGGTCACAGTACAGAACGCCTCGAACTGTCCCAGCACACGGTCCAGATGCTCCAGTGAGGCCGCAGGGACGCCTAGAGTCAGTACGGCGTCCATGGCCAGCACCCGGACCCGCCCTTCAGGATTGCGGCCCACCCGCGAACTCACCTCGCAACGCATCGGCTCTGCCATCAGCTTGAATTTGCGTAGCGCAAACAGGAGCGATGAGCCGGCTCCGCTGGGGACCGGCCTCGGGCCTTCGCCGACGCAACTGCTCAGCGCCGCCGTCGGCAACTGTTTGAGCGCCTCGCTCC
>JANXVP010000315.1 GCA_025351615.1 Ramlibacter sp.
AGTGCCAACACTTCACCGGCGCTCTCCAGACGGCTCATCAAGCCGAGGCACACCATCGCCAGCATCAGCGATGCCCCATCGGGTCCTGCCTGCTCCAGGGCCGCGGCAAGGGCGCTGTAGCTCAGATCGAGGTCGGCGTCGGTCATGGCGTGATCCCTTGTTGCGCAAGTGCCTCCAGCAGCGGCCGCGGGTCGTGGCCATGCCAGCGCCCCATCACATAGCCGTCGGGCCGCACCAGGACCAGGGCTTGCGTCACCCCGGTGGGCAGGCCATAGCGCTGACGCGCCTGCCCGAGGCTGTCGGCCTCGGGCGGAATGTCCAGCACGCCGACGCCGCCGGCCGTCAGCGCCGCGAGCGCCCCGGGCAGAGCGCCGTCGTTGAACACCAGGCAAACAAAGTCCCTGCCGAACGCCTGGCTCAGGTGAAAGGGGCCGTGTGCGGCAACCAACAGCGCTTCCGGCGCAGGCTGGCCAGGGGCCGCCAGCTCGCTGCTCCACGCGTCGGCTTGCGCAACATTCAGCGGGGAGTTTTGGTATGCGATGGGCGCCGACTGCCGCGGGTTGATCAGTGACCGGACCCTGGTGTCGACCACCGCCAAGCGCAACGTGGCTTCACGCAGCAGCTGGAACGCGAAGTTTGGCGGGGCCATGAATTGCGTGCTCTTCGCGCCGTAGGCAATGTTTTCGCGGGCGGCATGAACCCGCTCCACGCTGTAGGAATCAAGCAAAGCGTCGCGTGCATCGCCTCGCAGCACGGCGGCCAGCTTCCAGGCCAGGTTGGCCGCGTCATCCAGGCCCGAGTTCAGCCCCCTCACGCCGAAGATCGGAACCAGGTGCGCTGCGTCGCCGGCAAAGAACACGCGGCCATGCAGGTAATCGGCCAGCGTCAGGCACTTCGCGTTGTAGATGGATATCCAGAGCGGCTGCCACGGTTCGAGCTCGCCGATCATGGCCAGATGGCTCTGGACGCGGGGCAGCACGTTCTCGGGTTTGACCGCCTCGGCCGGATCTTCGTCATCCCGGATCTGGTAGTCGATGCGCCAGACGTCGTCCGGCTGGCGGTGCATCAGCAACGTGGAACCCGGGTTGGACGGCGGATCGAACCACGCCAGCCGCTCCACCGGGCGTTTCGTCGCTTGTACGATATCCACGATGACGTATCGGCCCTCGTATTGGATCCCTTCGAGTTGCAGGCCGAGCTGTTCGCGAACGGTGCTGCGGCCTCCGTCGCAAGCAACGACATAGTCGCAGCGGACAGTCTGCATCCCGACGGGCGTACTGACCTGGACGCGCGCGCCGTCCTCATCCTGCTCGACGGTATCGACGCGGCTCGACCAGCTAACGTCGGCCAACCCCGGCGCGCCCTGAAGCGCGCGGTGGACGAACTCCTCCACGTAGAACTGCTGGATGTTAAGCATCGGCGCGAAGCGCTGGGTCGGCTCCGATGGCATCTCGAAGTGAAGCACCTCGGTGTCGCGCCAGAAGCTGCGCCCGCCACTCCAAGGCAAGCCCTTGGCCACAACTGCGGCGGCAGCGCCGGCCCAGGCCAGGATTTCCTGCGAGCGCCGCGACACGCAGATCGCGCGGCTGCCGCTGCAGTAGCCTTCATCTGCTTCGATGACGAGGCTGGCGACACCTTGGCGGGCGAGCAACGCCGCCACGGTGAGACCAACCGGCCCGCCCCCGACGATGAGGACGGGAACTCGAGGGGGAAGTGGAGTTGACGGCACGACGCAAAGAACTTGCGCCCGCAACTTTATGAGGCACCTGACTGCGCTGGCAACCAGATGCCTCCCAGGCCAAGCGCGAAAGCAGACCTTGCTTACATGCGCTTGCGCAGCTGGCCGCGAATTTCGCCGCCCGGAAACTTCGCTGTATGGATATTGACGTAGTACAGGCCCGCTGCCATGTCGGCATACTGGGCGGACGTCACTGTCATCTCACCCATGATGGGCTGGGCGTCGAGGTTGCCTGTGAAAGGAATCACCACGCCTGCGTTCGCACCCATCGCGGCGGGGCCGTGGATGTGGCCAGCTGTTGCCGAACCCGAGAGGCCGCTGTAAGTAACTTTCCAGCTGACCTTGTTGGTGTTTTCATTGAACTGCACCTCGGCCGCCCCGGTGCCGCTCGACGCGGTGGCCGGAACTTCCTGGGACGGACTCAGGGTAGCTTCGAAAATCTGCATCTTTTGCGAGGGGCGCATCATTCCACAACCCGCAAGGGTGAGCGAAACAAGACTGGCGGCAACTGCGGTGCGTAAAACGGTTTGGCGGCTGAACATGGCTTTTCTCCTTGTGGTACCCCGGATGGGCAGCCATTGTGAGCATGGCGCGGCCGGGCTGTCTGTAGGACACGCCCCACAACCCCGGCCGTTCCGGTCAGGACGCGGGAAGCTGACCTCGCGCGGCGTCGAGCTCCCAAGGGCTCTGCGCGATGTTAGGGCCGTCGGGATACGACGCAGGTCCCTTTGCAATCCCTGGCTTGGCGGGCCCACCCTGCACCCCTGCCGGAAGGTCCGGGGCGGCGGCGTCCAGCACTTCATTGCCGGCCGGACGTTCCTGCTTCACCGTTTCCCCTAAAGTCGTTTTGGACGGATCCCCGTCGTGGTTTTCATTGCCACCCGAGGCGGGCCCCCGGCCGATGCTGGTATTGCTCATGGATGCTCCTGATTTGCAAAGAAGGCGGATTACTTTAGGCGTTGCGGATCGACGCCGGTGTAGGACAGGGCAGCGCGCAGCGGCAGGCAGGACCGTCCTACGCTTCGCAAGCGGGACTTCCTACAACGGTTGCCGCCACCCGGCCTAAGCTTCAGGACAGGAGCACCACATGACACGACAAACCCCAGATCCACTCATCAGCGGCCTCATCGTCGCGATCCTCGCCGACACCGGCTTCGAGCAGGAGGAATTGATAGGGCCGCGGGACGCGCTTGAAGAGCTCGGTGCCACGACGCGCCTAATCTCGGTCAGGACCGGCCAGATCCAGGGCTTTCACCACGACAAGCCTGCCGACAAGTTCGATGTGGCCCTCACTTTCGAGCAGGCGCAAGCCGATGCGTTCGACGCTGTGCTGCTGCCAGGCGGCGTGATGAACGCGGACATGCTCCGGATGAGCCTCCATGCCAGACAGTTTGTGAAGGACATCGACCGCGCCGGCAAGCCGGTGGCCGTCATCTGCCACGGCGCGTGGCTGCTGGTGTCGGCAGGATTGGTCAAGGGACGCAAGCTCACCAGCTGGCCCTCCTTGCAGGACGACATCCGTAACGCCGGTGGCGAGTGGCGGGACGAGCAGGTGGTGCAGGATCGCAACTGGATTTCTTCCCGCAAGCCAGCGGACATCCCGGCTTTCAATGCAAGATTCGCCGACGTCTTGCGCTCGCGCGGCCGGGCAGGCGGGGCCACCCAGGCCGACATGGGGCCGTCGAGCGCGGGAGAAGGCGGTTGAGGATCAGGCAGAGGGAAAGCTTGCCTCATCTGCCCTTGGCTTTGCCTCCCGCGGCTTGCCCTGCCTTGGCCGGAGCCTTCACCCCCGCCTGGCCCAGCCTGGACAGGTCCAGTTCGACCCAGGCCGGTGCATGATCGCTCGCACCTTCCTCGCCTCGCACCCAGGCATCGACGCCGACGCTCACCAACGCAGGCTTCAACTGTGCGTTCAGCAACAGGTGGTCAATGCGCAGACCGGCATTTCGT
>JANXVP010000162.1 GCA_025351615.1 Ramlibacter sp.
GATCCGCGATGCGCTGGTCAAGTGCGCCGACAAGCTGAACATCGCGATCGCCGGCGGCGGCACCCACCCGTTCCAGCAGTGGCACGAGCAGCGCATCTACGACCGGCCGCGCTTTCACGAGCTGTCGCAGCTGTACGGCTACCTGTCCAAGCAGTTCACCATTTTCGGCCAGCACGTGCACATCGGCTGCCCGGATGCCGACAGCGCCCTGCTGATGCTGCACCGCATGTCGCGCTACATTCCGCACTTCATCGCGCTGTCGGCATCGTCGCCGTTTGTCCAGGGCCAGGACACGCAGTTCGATTCGGCCCGGCTGAATTCGGTGTTCGCCTTTCCGATGTCGGGCCGCGCACCTTTCACCCTGACCTGGGACGGGTTCAGCGCCTTTTTCGCCAAAACCACCCGCACCGGCGTGGTCAAGAGCATGAAGGACTTCTACTGGGACATCCGGCCCAAGCCCGAGTACGGCACCATCGAAATCCGCGTATTCGACACGCCGCTCACGGTCGAACGGGCTGCCGCATTGGCAGGCTACGTCCAGGCACTGGCGTCCTGGTTGCTGCACGAGCAGCCCTTCATGCCCGCCGAGGACGACTACATGGTCTACACCTACAACCGCTTCCAGGCCTGCCGCTTCGGCCTCGACGCCGTCTATGTGGACCCGGTGAGCGGCGAGCACATGGCGCTGCGCGACCACATCGTGATGACCATGGGACAGATCGACGCACATGCGCTGGCGGTGGGCGCCGCGCCCGGGATCGACTTGTTGCGCCTCTCGGCCGACATGGGCGCCAACGACGCGCGCTGGCTGCGCGAGCGCCAGGCCCGGGAGCGCCTGCTGGCGGAAGTGAGCCGGCAGGCCGCCGAGCGGTTCCGGGGCGGTCGGGGTTAGCGCAAGGCGTGTCCGGCACGTCGGCCGCCGCCGGCAAGTATGCTTCGTCCATGGGTGAATTTGAGCTGATCGAGCGCTTCTTCAAGCGAACTGCTTCCCGCAACCCGCTCGGCGTCGGCGACGACTGCGCGCTGCTCGCCCCGGCGCCGGGCATGCAGCTGGCCGTCTCGACCGACATGCTGGTCGAGGGTCGGCATTTCCTTTCCACCGTCGATCCATCGGCGCTTGGCCACAAGGCGCTGGCCGTGAACCTGAGCGACCTCGCGGCCTGCGGCGCCACGCCGCTGGCATTCTCGCTCGCGCTCGCGCTGCCGCGGGTCGATGAGTCCTGGCTGGAGGGGTTTTCGCGCGGGCTGTTCGCGCTGGCCGACGCGCATGGCTGCGAGCTGGTCGGCGGCGACACGACGCAAGGGCCTCTCAACATCTGTATTTCCGTGTTCGGCGAAGTGCCGGCCGGCCAGGCCCTGCTGCGCTCCGGGGCGCGCGCAGGCGATGACATCTACGTGAGCGGGACGCTCGGCGACGCCCGGCTGGCGCTGGAAGTCTTTCGCGGCCGCCTGTCCGTGGCCGCCGACGTGTTTGAAGCTGCGCGGATCCGGATGGAGCAGCCGACGCCACGGGTTGGACTGGGCCAGGCCTTGCGCGGCATCGCCACGTCGGCGATCGACGTCAGCGACGGACTGGCCGGTGACCTGGGGCACGTCCTGCGGCAGTCCGGCCTCGGGGCTCGCGTCGAGACAACGGCCGCAATGGGACTGCTGGCCGCCGCCGCCGATTCGGGCGCGGGCGCCGGAGTTCTTTCCACCGAGACCCGACTCGAGCTGGTACTGGCGGGCGGCGACGACTACGAACTTGTCTTCACCGCCCCGGCCTCGGCACGTGAGGCGATCCAGGCGGCCGCAGCGGCTTCAAAAACGCCGGTGACGCGCATCGGACGGACCGAGGCAGAACCCGGGCTGCGGCTGGTGGATGCACAGGGAACGCTGCTGCAGCGGCGCTACACGTCTTTCGATCATTTCGCTTGAGCTGTCATCGCGGCAGCCGGGCGGCCCGTTGCAAATGCATGACCTTCCGCTGCCGTGCCCTCGCATCGTTCCTGCTGCTGTGCGTCTGGAGCTGCGGCGCCGCGACCGCCCGAACGCTCGAAGGCGTTGTCAATTACGTCACCGATGGCGACACGCTGTGGGTGCGGCCGGCGACAGGCTCGCCGGTGCAGGTCCGGATCCAGGGGATCGACGCGCCGGAAATCTGCCAGCCCTTCGGGCCGCAGGCGCGCAACGCATTGGCAGCGCGCGTGCTGCGACGCCCGGTGCAGGTGGCGACACGCGCCCGCGACGTTTACCACCGCACCATCGGCCGCGTCAGCCTCGAGGGGCAGGACATCGGCGCCTGGCTGGTCGCGAGCGGCTATGCGTGGTCGCCAGGCTATCGCAACCGTGCCGGACCGTATGCCGCGCAAGAAGCCCAGGCACGGCACGCGCAGCGCGGTCTTTGGGCCAGAACCGCCCTGGAGCCGCGGCTGTTCCGCAAGCACCATGGATCTTGCCGGCCGGCTTGAGACGGCCCGACGGTGCGGCGTGCGCTGGCCGGATGCAGCACACTGGCAGACTTGCACGACAGCGATTGCCAGGTGATCGCCGGCAGGACGCGAATCCTCCCTCGATTTCATGACCGCTCCAGGAGACAACTTGAAAATCACACGCATCACGGCCATTCCGCTGTCCTACCGCCTGCCGGAAGGCAAGACGGTCACCATGGGAATCGGCAGCACGCTCAAGCGCGACGCAATCATCGTGCGCGTCGAAACTTCGGAAGGAATCACCGGCTACGGCGAGGCGCACCCGGGCCGCAGTCCCGGCGCGATCGTCAGCCTGATCCACAACACGCTGCAACCGCTGCTGGTCGGCATGAAAGCCACCGACTGCGTGGGCGCGTGGCAGCGCGTGCACCGCATGCAGCTGTCCAGCCACGGCCTCGGCGCCGGCACGTGCCTGGCGCTCTCGGGCATCGACATGGCTTTGTGGGACATCCGCGGCAAGGCCGCCAAGATGCCACTCTACGAACTGCTGGGCGGCAGTCGCCGGCGCATCCCGGCTTACGCCGGGGGCATCTCGATGGGCTTCCAGCCCGCCCAGGCGCTGGCGCAGGAGGCCCAGGGCTACGTCGCCCAAGGCTACAAGGCAGTGAAGCTGCGGCTCGGTGACACGGCGAAAAACGACATCGAGCGCCTGCGCAAGGTGCGCGCGGTGCTCGGCGACGACATCGACATCCTCGCCGATGCCAACACCGCCTACACCATCGCCGACGTCCGGCGCGTCATGCCGGTGCTGGCAGAGATCCGGGCCGGCTGGCTGGAGGAGCCGTTTGCCTGCAACGACTTTGCGTCGTATCGGGAGGCGGCGAAAATCTCGGCGCTGGTGCCGCTCGCTGCCGGCGAAAACCATTTCACCCGATTCGAATTCGGCCAGCTGCTCGAAGCCCGCGCAGTGCAGATCTGGCAGCCCGATCTCTCAAAAAGCGGCGGCATCACCGAAGCCGTTCGCATCGCAGCGATGGCCTCCGCCTTCCGGATTCCGGTTCACGCGCACAGCTCGGCCACCGGCCTGAACCATGCCGCCACGCTGCACTTCCTGGCGGCGACGGAAAACGCCGGCTACTTCGAGGCCTGCGTCTCCAGCTTCAACCCGTTCCGCGACATGTTCGGCACCACCTTCAAGATCGGGGAGGACGGCTGCGTGGAGCCTCCGGACGCCCCCGGCATCGGCGTGGAAATCGACGAGTCGATCTTCGAGCGCTACCCGATGATTGACGGGCCGGGTTACATGGTGAAGTTCTGAAGCGCGCGGCCTTGCATCAAGAAAAGAGGAGACAAGCATGAAAACAGTTGCCGGCGGCGTGTTCACCCGCATTCTCGCGTCCTGTGGCCTGGGGTTGGCACTGGCGGGCGCGGCGCTCGCCGCGGATGACTACCCGAGCCGGCCGACCCGCATCGTGGTGCCCTACCCGCCGGGCGGCTTCAACGACACACTGGCGCGCACCGTCGGCGATCGCCTGGCCAAAGCGTGGAAGCAGCCAGTCGTCGTCGATAACCGTCCCGGCGGCAACACGGTGCTGGGCAACAACCTGGCGGCCAAGGCGCCCGCCGACGGCTACACGATCCTGATCACGCCGCTGCCGTTTTCGGCACTGCCCGCGCTCTATGGCTCCAAGCTGCCGTACAACGCACTGAAGGATTTCCAGCCGCTGGTCTGGGCCGGCAGCACGCAGAACGTGCTGGTCGTGCGCAACGAACTCGGCATTTCAAGCGTGCGTGAGCTGATCGACCATGCGAAAAAAAACCCCGGCAAGCTCAATTTCGGCTCCACCGGCTCCGGCTCATCCAATCATCTGTCGATGGAGCTGTTCATGGCGATGACAGGCACCAGACTGACGCATGTGCCGTACAAGGGTAGCGCGCCGGCCGTGATGGCGATGCTGGCCGGCGAAATCGACGTGCTGTTCGACAACGTTCCCAACGTGATGCAGCAGATCAAGGCCGGCAAGCTCAAGGCCGTGGCAGTCACCGGGACGAAGCGCGCGCAGCTGTTGCCGGATGTCCCCACAGTCGCCGAATCCGGCGTGCCCGGTTACGACGTGACGGTCTGGTTCGGGATGCAGATGCCGGCGGGGGTGCCCAAGGCCGTCGTCGATCGCGCCAATCGCGACATCGTGCAAATCCTGAAAGACCCCGAAGTGGGGAAGCTGTTCCGCGACCAGGGCGTGGAAGTCGAGGCCAGCACGCCCGAGGCGTTCGGCGAGCTGCTCAACCGCGAGATCCCGAAATGGACCAAGGTGGTGAACGATGCCGGCGTGAGGATCGAATGATCCAGTCCGGCTTTCATTGCCGCCCAGGGAAGATCCGATGAACCCGCTCTTGCGCACCGTGGCAGCACTGCTGGCGGCCGCCATCCTGTCCGCCCACGGCCAGCCCCCGATCGCCCGCTCCGACTGACATGAAGGAGGATCTGCAGACAGACGTCCTGATCGTCGGTGCCGGCCCCGTCGGGCTCACCCTCGCGATGGACCTGGCCTCGCGCGGCGTGAAAGTCGTGATCGCCGAAATCCGTCGCTACGCCGAACCGCCGAACGTCAAGTGCAACCATGTCGCCGCACGCACGATGGAGCAGTTTCGCCGCCTCGGCGTGGCGCAAAAGGTGCGGAGTGCAGGCCTGCCGCCCGGGCATCCGAACGACGTGGTGTTCCGCACCAGCGTCACCGGCGCCGAGTTGACGCGCATTCCGATTCCCTGCCGCAGGGATCGCTACACCGCAACCGAAGGGCCGGACGCGTGGTGGCCGACACCGGAGCCGCCGCACCGGATCAACCAGATTTTCCTGGAGCCGATCCTGCTGGAACACACCGCCGCGTTGCCGGGCGTGACGCTGCTCAATCGCACCCGGGTGACAGGCTTCATGCAGCAGCCGGACGGAGTTGAAGCGATTGCGCTCGACCTTGAAAACGGCAGCCAGAGGCGGATCACGGCGCGTTACCTGGTCGGCTGCGACGGCGGCAGTTCGACCGTCCGCAAGCAGATCGGCGCGAAGCTGGAAGGTACGGCGGTGATCCAGCGCGTGCAGTCGACCTATATCCGCGCGCCGCAACTGGCTGCGATGATTCCAGGCAAGCCCGCTTGGTGCTACTACTCGGTCAATCCGCGCCGCTGCGGCACGATGTTTACCATCGACGACGGCCAGACCTGGCTGGTTCACAACCACCTGAACCCCGACGAGCCGGAATTCGATTCGGTCGACCGCGACTGGTCGATCCGACAGATCATCGGTGTCGGTCCGCAGTTCCAGTACGAGGTGATCAGCAAGGAAGACTGGGTCGGCCGACGGCTGGTGGCGAACCGCTTTCGCGACCGGAACTTGTTCCTGGCGGGCGATGCCGCGCATCTATGGGTGCCCTACGCCGGCTACGGCATGAACGCCGGCATCTCCGATGCGATCAACCTCTCGTGGTTGCTGGCGGCGCGGCTGCAGGGCTGGGCCGATGAGGCCATCCTCGACGCCTACGAAGCGGAACGCCAGCCGATCACCGAGCAGGTGTCGCAATTCGCGATGGAGCACGCGGCCAAGATGATCAAGGCCCGCCGCGCCGTACCGCACAACATCGAGGAGGCCAGTGCCGAAGGCGACGCAGTCCGCGCCGACGTGGGACGGGAAGCCTACGACCTGAACGTCCAGCAGTTCTGCTGCGCCGGCCTCAACTTCGGCTACTACTACAACGGCTCACCGATCCTGGCCGAAGACAAGCACGAATCGCCACCGGCCTACAGCATGGGCAGCTTCACCGAATCCACAGTGCCGGGTTGCCGCGCGCCGCACTTCTGGCTGGCCGACGGCCGCTCGCTGTACGACGCTTTCGGCCCCGCATACACGCTGCTTCGCTTCGATCCCGGCATTGACGTGGCGCCGCTGCTGGCCGCGGCGCAGGCCAGGAAAATGCCGTTGGCCGTGCTCGACGTCCAGGCGACTGCCATCCCCCCGGCCTACCGCCACAAGCTGGTGCTGTGCCGCTGTGACCAGCATGTCGCCTGGCGCGGCGACGTCGTCCCGCAGGACGCGGCGACGCTGGTGGAACTGCTACGCGGCGCCGGTTCGTCCAGTCCGCGTCCGGATCCCGAATCAAGTCAGTCGAAGTGGCACCAATGACTCCCGAGCTCAACCCGCCGATCCATCCGGCCGTCATCCGGCCGAACCTGCGTTTCATGCTGTCGCACCCCGCCCATGTGGTGGCACTGGGATTCGGTTCGGGACTCGCTCCGGTCGCGCCCGGCACCGCCGGCACGCTCTGGGCCTGGGTTGCGTGGCTGGTGCTGGAGCGCTGGCTCTCGCCAGGGGAACTTGGGATGCTGATCGCGGTGTCGCTGCCGATCGGCTGGTGGGCCTGTACGGTCACGGCCGCACACATGCGCGTGCTCGACCCCGGCAACATCGTCTGGGACGAGGTGGTCGCGTTCTGGATCATTCTGTGGCTGCTGCTGCCCGCCGGTTTCGGCGCGCAGCTCGCGGCGTTTGTGCTGTTCCGCTTCTTCGACGCCGTGAAACCGGGCCCGGTGGCCTGGGCTGACAACCTGTTCCACGGCTTCGGCTGGAAAGGCGGCTTCGGCATCCTGCTGGACGACCTGGTCGCCGCGCTGTGTGCCCTGCTGGTGATCGCTGCCTGGAGAGTCCTGTGAACCACGCCACTGCCACGCCGCACAGCCACGACACACCCGCGGCGACTGCGCTGCTCGCCGATGCGCTGATCGCGCACGGGTGGACACTAGCGACCGCCGAGAGCTGCACCGGCGGCATGATCGCAGCCGCCTGCACCGACCTGGCCGGCTCGAGCAACTGGTTCGAGCGCGGCTTCGTCACCTATTCCAACGACGCGAAAAGCGAATCGCTCGACGTCGACCCGGCGCTGCTCGCGGCCCATGGCGCGGTGAGCGAAGTGGTGGCGCGCGCCATGGCGTTCGGCGCCATCCGGCATTCGCACGCGCAGGTCAGCGTTGCCGTGACCGGCGTGGCCGGACCCACCGGAGGCAGCCGGACCAAGCCAGTCGGCACCGTCTGGTTCGGTTTCCAGGTCGACGGCCTGCTGACCAGCGAGACGCGGCTGTTCCCCGGCGATCGCGCCGCCGTCCGCGCTGCCACCGTGCGTTACGCGCTCAACCGGCTACTGCAGCTCTTGGTTGAACCGCCGGCAGCGCAGGGGCAGTGAGGAATCCGAGGTCGGCAAGCGCGCCGCGCACCGCAGCCACGAAAGGCGTGTGCTGTTCCAGCCCGATCAGCGCCTGCATCCGCGTATTGACCAGCCGGTGGGGGCGACGCCACAGGTAGCGCATTTCGCTCAGCGCCTCGAAGGTCGGGGTGGTGCTGTTCGAGCGCACCGGCCGCGGCCTCGTGCCGACACCGAACGCACCACGGCTGGCGGACTCGTCGCGCGCCATGGAAGCCGGCGCCGACCAGCTGGCGCGCAGCGTCTCGGGAGCTGAGGTCGGCGTCTCCGGCAGCGTGCGGATTACGGCCAGCCAGCCGGTCGCCTGCACCGACGACTTGATGGCCCAGTGGGAGGCGGTGCGCGCCGGGCTCGGGATCGGCTTCTTTGTAGCGCGTGGCGACAAGCACGTGCTGCCAATGCTGCCGATGCTCAAGGTCTCGCCGCTGCCGGTCTGGCTGACGGTGCACCGGGAAATCCGCAGCAGCCGGCGAATCCGGGCGGTGTACGATTTTCTTGCCGAGACGGTGCCGCGATCTCTCGCGCCAGTCCAAGCTGCTGCTCCGAGGCCCGCGAAAGCAGCGCAACTGCGACCGCTCGCGGAGACTGCTCGTTTTATTGGGAATGGATGGCCTTGAAACTGGAACAATCCTTCAGCCCAGGCCAAGGCCGGCCGCCTTGTCAACGATCGCCTGCGGTAGTGCCGCATTGCTGAGCGGAAACGCGCTACGCTGCGACTTGCGCTTGCCTTGCCGCAAAGGTGCGCGGCGCAGGCCCGCTACGCCGTTTTCCATTCGCCCGCCGATGGCGCCAGCGGCGGACGCTACGACGTGCAAAGCGCGCCGAACATGCATCACGAATTGACGATCCTGACACATGAAATGAACGGCGCTCCTGTCAGCGTCCTGCAGGGCGCGCCTTTGCGGCTTCGCTGCGAGAACGAACTCGACTTCAAGATGGTCAAGTGGATCGCGGCGGCTATCGAATTCATGAACGATTTCGCCGACCTGGGCGCCGGCCAGGGCGGCTCCAACGAAGACCACGAGTTCTATGGCTACCGGACACCGATCTGATTGAGATGGATCCATCATGGCTGCGAAATTCAAACCTGGCGACCACGTCACCTGGAACTCCGAGGCTGGCCATGTCAGCGGCAGGATCACCAAAGTCCATGTGAAAAATACCGATTACAAGGGATACACGCACCACGCCAGCCCCGATGACCCGCAATATGAAATCAGGAGCGACAGGACCGACCACGTCGCCATCCACAAAGGGGCGGCCTTGAAAAAGGTGCCTGGCTGAGCGACATTCATCTCATCGGTCGACAGAAAACATATGGAAAAGCATAGCGTCCATCCCGTCGTGTTGACGGTCGGCCACTCGACCCGGACGCTCGCCGAGTTTGTTGCCCTGCTTGCTGCGCACTCGGTCAGCCTGCTCATGGACGTGCGGACCATTCCCCGTTCCCGCCACAACCCGCAGTTCAACCGCGACACGCTTCCGTCTGCACTGGAGCTCGCCGGCATCGGCTATTCGCATGTCGCCGGGCTGGGCGGATTGCGCCGGGCGCACCCGGATTCGCCGAACATGGGCTGGCGGAATGTGTCGTTCCGCGGTTATGCCGACTACATGCAGACGGATGAATTCGCGCAAAACCTGGCCCGCCTGATCGAACAGGCGGCTCGCGAGCGGATCGCGCTCATGTGCGCCGAGGCAGTGCCGTGGCGTTGCCATCGCTCGCTCATCGCCGATGCGCTGCTGGTGCATGGCGTTCGCGCGCAGGAAATCACCAGCGCGACGCGTGTCCAGGAACATCGGCTGACATCCTTTGCCAAAGTGGAAGGCATCCACATCACTTATCCGCCCGGAACCATGTCCGCTATCCAGTGAGCTAGTGAGCTAGTGAGCCAGCGAAAAGGTCTTCCACATGCCTCGTTCATCCCGACCTGCTTTTCCTGACGTCCTGCAGATCCGGATGTCCGTGGGGCGCACTCACCTCCATGGGGCACCGGCTGGCTGGCCTGCTGCTGGCGGTGTCGCACATGGGGGTCGGCCTGCGCGATGTGCTGCTCGACTACGCCCGCCCGGCCGGGATGCGCCGTTTTCTGCTGCGCCTGCCGGGAGCCGGCGTTTTTTGCACAGCGGCCTGGATTCTCCGGGTTCTCCGGAACATGACCAAAAGCCCTATCGCCAGGATTACGAGATCGTGCTCCCACGCCATCGAGATGATCCGTCTCAGGATGCTCGGGATCGGCAAGGCTGAAGGCGGGTTGCAGGTGCATGGAACCCCGCCCGACCAGCCCGACTGGGGGTACGATGGCGCGGCCCAGGCGCTGTCATGACCAGGGAATAGACGCCAAGGACCCAGCAATGCATCCCAACCAGCAGACCCTCGAGACGTTCTACAGCGCGTTTGCCCGGCTCGACGCCGCCAGCATGGGCAACTGCTATGCGCCGGACGCGGTGTTCGAGGACGAGGTGTTCTCTCTCCATGGCAAGCGCGAGGTGGCGGGCATGTGGCGCATGTTGTGCGAAGCGACGCGGACCAAGGGGGCCGACGTCTGGAAGCTTGCGTACCGCGACGTGCAAGCCGATGCCGGCGGCGGCCAGGTCCACTGGGATGCGCACTACCGCTTCAGCACGACCGGACGCATCGTCGACAACAGCATCGACGCCCGCTTCACATTCGACCCGCAAGGTAAGATTTCCCGGCACAGGGACCGCTTCGATTTCTGGCTCTGGTCGCGCCAGGCGCTAGGCGGTCCTGGACTGTTGCTGGGATGGACGCCCATGCTGCGCAACAAGGTGCGCAGCATGGCCAGCGCCAACCTCGCCAGGTTCCTCGCAGGGCAAGCGCGATGAGCTGGTTCCAGGGATTCGAGAGTGGCGGTTTCGACGTCAATGGCACGCACATCCACGCCCGATTCGGCGGCGACCGCGGCAAACCGGCGCTGCTGCTGCTGCACGGCTTCCCACAGACCCACGTCATCTGGCACCGCGTGGCGCAACAGCTGCAGCAGGACTACTTCCTGGTCATGCCGGACCTGCGCGGGTACGGCGATTCGCTGAAGGAACCCGGGCTCGCGGACCACAGCAACTACAGCAAGCGCACGATGGCGGCCGACATGGTGGCCTTGATGGACGCGCTCGGCTGCGGCAGTTTCTTCTTGTGCGGCCATGACCGGGGTGGCCGCGTGGCGCACCGGTTGGCGCTGGACCATCCGGCGCGGGTCCACAAGCTTTGCGTGCTGGACATCGCGCCGACGGTCGACATGTACGAGGGCACCACGATGGAATTCGCCCGCTACTACTACCACTGGTTCCTGCTGATCCAGCCGTCACCGCTGCCGGAAATGATGATCGGCCCCAATGCCAGGGCGGTGCTGCACGTCACGCTCGGCGGCTGGGGCGCGGGCCGGCTAGACTACATCGAGCCGCAGGCGCTGGCCGAATACGAGCGCTGCTTTTGCCGCGCCGAGTCGATCCATGCCGCCTGCGAGGACTACCGCGCCAGCGCCGGCATCGACCTGGAGCACGACCGCGAGAGCCGGGCGCGCGGCGACAAGGTGGCTTGCGACATGCTGGTGCTGTGCGGCGAGCGCGGCCTCGTGCACAGGCTGTTCGACCCGCTGGCACTGTGGCGCGGGCAGTGCAGCGGAGAGGTCACCTACAGGGCGCTGACGGCGGGCCACTTCATTCCCGAAGAACTGCACCAGGAAACCGCGCGTTCGCTGCGCGGCTTTTTCGTATGAAGGCTGCGATGGCAGCGCCGCAGCTTTCGCCCAGCCCGACACGCTATGCGGCGTTCGCGTTCTGCGTGCTGGGCCTGCTCGCGACGGCTGTGTCCTGGCTGGCATTCGGCCAGGGCCTGCTCGCGGTCCTGGTGTTTTTGGCGCTGGTCGTGCTGGGCATCCGGGACCTGCTGCAAAAGCGCCACGCGATCCTGCGCAACTACCCGGTCATCGGCCATCTGCGCTTCCTGTTCGAGTAC
>JANXVP010000171.1 GCA_025351615.1 Ramlibacter sp.
ATCGGGATGGACCAGGCGCGCGACGAGTTGCTTTACAGCGACGTGAAGGGCAAGAACCCGTTCAAGGACCTGCGCGTGCGCCGGGCGCTCTACCAGGCCGTCGATATCGAGACACTGCGCACCCGCCTCATGCGCGGCCAGTCGTTGGTGACCGGCTCGGTGACGCCGTCGCCTGCCGGCGGCTTCAACGATCCGGAGATCGAGCGCCGCTTGCCGTTTGACCTGGCCCGCGCCAAGGGCTTGCTCACCGAGGCGGGCTACCCCAACGGCTTCCAGGTGCAGCTGGATTGCCCCAACAACCGATACATCAACGACGAGGCGATCTGCCTGGCGCTGGCGACCATGTGGTCCAAGACGGCGTCACGGTGAAGGTGCTGTCGCAGCCGCGCGCAAGCTACTTCCCGAAAGCCGAAAAGCTCGACGTGTCGATGTACATGCTGGGCTGGGGCGGCGCCATCACCGACGCCGAAACCACCCTCACGCCGGTTCTGCATTCGCGAGGTGAGGGGGGAACCGGCTACTACAACTGGGGCAACTACAAGAATCCCAAGCTCGACGAACTGATCAATGCGTCGAGCAAGGAAGCGGACCCGGCCAGGCGCGAACAATTCATCAAGGCGGCGCTGCGCGAACACAACGAGCAGGTGCATCACATCCCGCTGCACCGGCAGGTCATTCCGTGGGCGACCCGGTCCAACGTGACTGTGGTCCACCGCGCCGACAACTGGCTCGAATGGCGCTGGGTGACGGTGGGGCCGAAGAGTTGAACCGGGGCAGGCGGTCGGGTTTTCCTGCGGTCGACAGGCGTTTTGGGAGCGCAAGCGCGGCCGTTTTGATTGCGCTGGTGGTCGGTTGCGTCGGCGCTGCGGAGTCACCTTCCAACGCACCCGCTGCCGCTCCACCGAGCGCGGCAGCAGGGGGCACGGTGGCCAACCCGCAGTTTCACATCAGCCCGGTCGACGACGCCTGGCGCGCGAGCTTGCCACGCAGCGCCGACGCGGCCACGCAAGCCTACATGGATCGCCTGACGCCTGCCGTCGTCACGCGAGCGAACGCCTACTTTGAAGGCGGCTACTGGCTGCAGTTGTGGAACTTCCTGCTTGGGCTGGCAATTTCGGTTGCTCTGCTAAGCGGGCGGCGTTCGGCCCGCATGCGCGACTGGGCACAACGCGTCGGACGCAAGGGTTTCCTACGTGACGCGATTTACGGCGGCTTGTTCTCGATTGCCGGCTGGCTGCTTTCGCTGCCGCTCACCATCTATCAAAGCTACTTTCGCGAACACGCATACGGCATGGCCACCCAGACCTTCTGGCCATGGTTCGGACAGCAAGTGGTGGCGCTGGCGGTAAGCACGGCGGCAATCGCGTTGGCCGTCAGCGTCTTGTACGCGGTCATCCGCCGCGCCGGAGAGCGCTGGTGGCTTTGGGGCACCGTCACCAGTGTCGCTCTGTTAACGCTGAGCGTGCTGGTGGTCCCGGTCTGGGTCGATCCGCTGTTCAACACCTACAAGCCGGTCGAGAACGGCGAGGTCAAGAGCGCGGTGCTGGCCATGGCCAAGGCGAACGGCGTGCCGGCTGACAACGTTTACGAATTCGACGCTTCGCGCCAGACCACGCGCGTCAGCGCGAACGTCACGGGAATCTTCGGCTCAGCCGCGGTGCGCCTGAACGACAACCTGCTGCGTCGCACCTCGATGCCCGAGATCCGGGGGGTGATGGGTCACGAGCTGGGACACTACGTGATGAATCACATCTACAAAGTGCTCGCTGCGTTTACGCTGATCTTCCTCGCGGCCTTCCTGTTCGCCAAGTGGGCGATGGACCGACTTCTTGCGCGCTACGGTGACCAGCTGGGGCTGCAGGGGGCAGGCGACGTCGCCAGCCTGCCGCTGTTGGTGGCGGTCCTGTCGCTCTTTCTGTTCCTGATGACGCCGGTCACCAATACGATCATCCGCACCCAGGAGATCGAGGCCGATCGATTCGGCCTGAACCTGGCGCGCGAACCGCACGGCGAAGCCGAAGTCGACCTGAAACTGACCGAATACCGCAAGCCCGACCCCGGTCCGATCGAGGAATGGATCTTCTTCGACCACCCGGGCACGCGCTTTCGCATCCACGACGCGATGCGTTGGCGCGAGGCAATGGGCACGCCTTGACGTTGAAGGTCAACAGCGGATATTTACCACGCCCGGCCTGGCTCGTGTTGTTCGAATCCGGCTTGGGGCTGGCGCTCGGCTAGTGCCTAGCGCTGGCGCTGGCCGAGTCGGGCGGGGGCGGCTAACTCGCCGCAGTCAGGTCCGTCCAAGATACACGCGTTTGACCTCATCGTTCTTCTTGATCTCCTCCGGCGTTCCTTCGGCGAGCAGCTCGCCGTGGTGCAGCACGATCAGGCGCTCGCACAGGCCCATCACGAGCTTCATCTTGTGCTCCACCAGGATCACCGTGCAGTCGGCGTTCAAGCCGGCGATGAGGGCCATCATCACGCGTGTTTCCTCGGGGGACATGCCGGCAGTGGGCTCGTCCATCAGAAGCAGCCGGGGCTTGCTGGCCAGCGCCATGGCAATTTCCAGGGCGCGCTGCTGCCCGTGGGCCATGTCCCCGGCCGTCGACCGGCCGACGGCGCCGAGTCCAACCCGTTCGAGCAGGCGTTGGGCTTCCTGCGAAACATCCGCCAGCGACTCGCGGCGCCGAAAGAATGCGAAGCGTGACTGGCGCATCTGGGCAGCCAGCCGGACATTCTCGTGGGCGCTGAGCTGCCGGAAGATGTTGGTGATCTGGAAGCTCTTGGCGATGCCCATGCGGGCGAACTGGTGCTGCGGGGCGCCGGTGATGTCGCGGCCTTCAAAACGGATGGACCCGCCGGTGGGCGCGAAGGCGCCGCTGATCAGATTGAAGAACGTGCTCTTGCCCGCCCCGTTCGGACCAATGATCGCCGTGAGCTTGCCGGCCGGAAATGCGACTGACACATTGTTGAGGGCAACGAACTTGCCGAACCTCTGCGTGATGCCATTGACCTCCAGGATGGGACTGGTCATCGGGCCGTTCCCAGCTGGCCAAAGCGTTTTTCCAGCCAGTGCGCCGTGCTGCCCCAGATACCCCGCGGCATGAAGAGCACGCACAGCATGAAGATGACGCCCACCACCGCCATCCAGTGCGTGGTGAAGGTGGTCGACACGTCTTCCAGGTACAGGATCGCGGCTGCGCCGACGAAAGGACCGAAGAAGGTGCCCATGCCGCCCAGCAGGCACATCATCACGGCCTGGCCGGACTGCAGGTAGTGCAGGCTGTCGATCGGGACGATCGACAGGTGGATCGCCCGCAGGGCGCCTGCCAGGCCACACAGGGAAGCGGAAAACACGAACACCAGCAGCTTGGAGCGGGCGACGTCGTAGCCGCAGGCCGCGGCCCGCTGGGGGTTCTCGCGGATGGCTTCCCTCACCGCGCCGAAGGGGGAATTCAGCAGCCTTGACACCAGCCAGAGTGCGACCATCACGAACAGGAGGAACACGTAGTACTTGGTGGTGGGATCGAGCAGGCTGAGCTGCAGTCCGAACAGGTTGATCGCATCGACCTTGACGCCTCTGAGCCCGTTCTCGCCGCCTGTCCAGTCTTCAGCCTTGTAGAACGCGTAGTAGACGATCTGGGCCAGCGCCAGCGTCACCATGGAGAAATAGATTCCCCGCGTGCGCAACGCCAGGAAGCCGATCACCAGGCCGGTGAAGCTGGCGGCCGCAACCCCTGCAGCGATCGCGGCCCACCAGGGCCAGCCGCCGGAGACGATCGCAATCCCGCACAGGTAGCTGCCGACGCCCAGGAATGCGGCGTGCCCGAAGGAGAGCATGCCGGTGTAGCCGAACAGCAGATTGAAGCCGATCGCGTACAGGCCGAACAGCAGGACGTTCAGGGCCAGCGCCTCGTAGGGCAGCAAGAGGGGCAAAAGTAGCAGCAGGGCCAGAACGACCAGCACCCGGTGGCGGCAGGCGAAGAGGTAGAAGTTGCGCATCAAGAGGAATCCTCAGCCGCTCATCAGGCCGGCTTTGCCGAAGAAGCCCTGCGGCCTCACCAGCAGCACGGCGGCCATGAGCAAGAAGATCGAGAGCTCGGCGTACGCTGGCGCCCACAGGGACGTCATGCTGGACACGATCCCGACGAGCAGGCCGGCCAGCACGGCACCGGGCAGCGAACCCATCCCGCCCACGACTGTGACGACGAACGCTTCGGCCAGGACGCTGATGCCCATTTCGGGATTGACCGCGCGCGTCGGAGCCGCCAGCGCGCCGGACAGGCCAGCGATCCCGGTGCCGATCCCAAACACGAGCAGCCAGACCCTGGCGACATCGACTCCGAGCACCCGCACGATCTCTGGATCCCGCGAGCCGGCGCGGATGATCAGCCCGTAGCGGGTGCGTTCCAGGAACAGCCAGAGCGCCGCGACCACCAGGGCGGTGACCGCGATCAGGAACAGGCGGTACCTGGGAAAAAAGCCGAAGCCGAGGTTGACCGCGCCACGCAGCAACTCGGGCGTGGAAGTGGGCATGCCCTCAATCCCGAATGCGACTCGCATGGCCTCCACCATCACATAGGACAGGCCGAACGTGAGCAGCAGCGGATAGTCGATACCCCGTCCGTACAGCGGCCGCACCAGAAACCGCTCCACCAGCAGCCCGAACGCGCCGACAGCAAGGGGGGTCAGCACCAGGCTGAACCAGAAGCTGCCGGTCAGGCCGTAGAAATAGACGCCCAGGAAGGCGCCCACCATGAAGAAAGCCCCGTGCGCAAAATTGACCACGGTCAGCATTCCGAAGATCAGCGACAGACCGAGCGCCAGCAGCGCGTAGACGGCGCCCTGGGCGACACCGGTCATCAGCTGCAACAGCAGCAGCGAGACGCTCAGCTCCTGCATCAGACGGCGTTGACCTTGTGGCCCAGCTCCTCGCAGCTGCGCAGGTTAGCGCTTTCGGCCTTCTCGATGGCAAGCACCTTGAACACGTCGTACTTGTCTTTCATGCCCTTGGACTTGGATTCGACGATGGCCACCGACTGTACCGATTGGTGGTCGCACTTGCGGTAGAACTGCTCGCCCTTGTACCAGTCGTACTTGAGCTGGCGCAGCGCGATGCTGACCGGCGCCGAGTCGGTCGACCTGGCGTCCAGCACGGCCTGCAGCACGCTGCGCACACCGGCGTAGCCGAGCGCGCCGTAGTCGGACGGCACCGATCCACCGTAAGCCTTGCGGAACTTGTCGTTGAACGCCTTGGCGCTCGGGATGGAGTCCTCCATGCCCCAGTAGTAGGACGTGCCGCCCAGGATCCCTTCGAATGCATCGGCCCCCCCGGCCTGGCGCGCCGTGTACAGCAGGACCGGGGTGATCACCTTGGTCCTGGCCTTGATGCCGAAGTCGCTGACCTGCTTGGCGGAGTTGACCAGGTCGCGCCCGAAGTTGGCCAGCACGAGGATGTCCGGGTTGAGCGCCTGGATCCGGGGCAGGAATGCCGAGTAATCGGAAGCCCCCAGCGGGTGGCGGATGTCCGCGAGGGTGGTGACGCCCAGCGGCTTGCCGACCCGCTCGAAGCCGCGGACCATCTCGTGGCCATACGCGTAGTCGGCCGTCAGGTACACGACGCGCTTGCCGAACCTGGGGAAGGCGTAGCGCCCGACGGCGCCTGCCGTCAGGTGCGGGGTGAGTGCCTCGTGGAATGTGTAGAAGCCCCAGTCCTTGGCTTCGTTGATGGCGTCGGACTGGCTGATTGAATTGAAGATGATCTTGCGATCGCGCGCCACTGCGTTGATCGACAGCTGGGTCGCGGCCGAGAGTGACCCGACGATGAAATGGACCTTCTCCTTTTCGATCAGCTCCAACGTGCGGGTCGCAGCCTCGCCAGGGCTGAGCTTGTCGTCGCGCACGACCAGCTCGGCCTTGCGCCCGCCAAACCCACCAGCGTCGTTGAATTCCTTGACGGCGAGCTGCGCGGCACGAACCTGGTCCTGTGCTTCGGCGGAAAAAGCACCTGTCAGTGGCACGGGAAAGCCGATGCGGATGTTGCTGTTGCCCTGGGCATGCGCG
>JANXVP010000175.1 GCA_025351615.1 Ramlibacter sp.
GGCCACAGCATCTCCCGCGACGCCGCCGCCAGCGTCGGGCTTGTTGTCGATGGTCACAGACTGGTGCAAGCCTTCGCCAAGCTTGTTGGCGACCGCCCGCGCAGTGAGGTCCGCGATGCCGCCCGGCCCGAACGGCACGACGATGCGGATCGTTTTGGTGGGAAATGACTGTGCGTTTGCCACTGCGGGAACCAGCGCGCTGGCTGTACCCGCTGCCAGTAACTGTCGCCTGGCGATCATGTCTGGCCTCCATGTTTGTTCGATGAGCGAAAACTTTCGCCCATCAGGCGGCTCTGCGCAACGGTCACATCACGCTACTTGACATAGAGAACCGGTATGACGATCCTGCGGGTCTACGGCCCGGGTAGAGGGCGGAAATTCTTCGCACCCTTGAACATCTATTCCCGAGAGATGCCGGAGTCCTTCACCACCTTGGTCATGAGCTCCCTGTCGTTCTGGAAGAGCTTGGTGAAAGCGGCGACGTTCATCGGGGCAGGTTCGATGCCGAAATTCTGCAGCCGCTCGTTGGCCTGAGGCGTCGCGACGACCTTGTTGATGGCGGCATTGAGCCTGGCGACGATTGGCGCAGGAGTCCTGGCAGGGGCCAGCAATCCGAACCAGGATTCGAAGTGGAACCGGGGCAACCCTGATTCCGCAATCGTGGGAATCGTGGGCAACTTCGGCGCTCGCTTCAGCGCGGTCGTCGCAAGGATCCTGACCCTGGGTTCATTGAGGTAGACCCCCACGCCCGCGGTCGGAACAAAAACCACGTGTCCGCGCCCGCCCACGACGTCGTTCGCCGCTTCCTGGGTCCCCTTGAACGGGATGTGCACCATCTGGATGCCCGCCATGCTGCAAAAGTACGCTGCAGCCAGGTGTGTCGAGCTCGCGACGCCCGCTGAGTTGTAGTTGAGAGCACCAGGCTGTTTTTTTGCGTACGCAACCAGTTCCGCGATGTTCTTGACAGGCAGGGAGGACTGGATGAGAAGAACGTAACTCTGGTTGCCGATGAGGCCGACTGGTGCGAAATCCTTGACCGGCTCGTAAGCCGGCCTGGCCCCGAGCGCCGCAGTGACGAAGTGACTGGAGGCCGCCATGAGCAAGGTCTTGCCATCCGGAGCGGCCTGCGCAACATAGCTGGTCCCGATCGCGCCGCCCGCGCCCGGCTTGTTCTCGATGATCCAGGTTTCGCCGAGCTCCTTTTCGAGGTCTTGGAGGATGAGCCGGGCAGGCATTTCGCGCGCGCCGCCGGCGGCGAAAGGAACGACGATGCGGGAAACATTCCCCATGCCTTGGGCCATACCCGCGCCAGCCCACGACAGCAGGCCGCCGGCAACCAGCTCGCGGCGCCGCAGGGCTACCCTGCGGCGGGGCATTTCAAATGAAGAGGGCATGGAAGGTCACTCCTTGGTTGCTCGGTTGAAGTCGTGGAACAACTCTTCGACTTCATACAGGCGGGGGATCAGCCCCTGATGGTAGGCATAGGAGAGAAGCAGTTCGAGGGCATGGCGATTCGCCTCGATGCCGAACGGCGTCAGGTCGGGGCCCGCTGCGGCCGGAGGCGATGCAAGCGCCTTTCCTTGCTGCAGCACCGCATACAGTTCGCGCACGATGTCGGGGTGCTCGTGCATCAATGGCGTCTTCACGGCAACCATATGGTTGATCGGAACCAGGGAGTTGCGCTTGCCCCATGCCCGTGCGGCTGCATGCGGGTCTGGCAGAACGGGTTGCAGGCGCGGGTCGTCGGGTAGCTCGGTGCCGATGATGGCCGCGTCGATCTCGCCGGAAAGCAGCATGTCCACCATGCTGCTTCCTGCGCCTGCTCTTTCAAAGCCAGGAGGGTCCGGAAATTCTGCGAGATGGCCATCCTCGAAGGTGACCCACCGGACCTTCTCCAGCGGCACGCCGTAATCCTGCGCAAGCACGCCTCGCACCCAGGTGACAGTCGTCTGGGCATGCGCACGGATGCCGATGCGCTTGCCTGCGAGCTGGTCCGGGCTCAGGCGGGGGCGATCGGCGTTGTACACCAGACAGTGGTGCTGGAAGCGTCCGGCACCGACCACTGCCGGCACCAGTGACAGCGGCTTGCCGTATGCCTTGGCCTGGAAGAACGTCACGAGCGCGAGTTCGGCCACGTCGAATTCCAGGTCCCGCACGACCCGCTTGAAGGCGCGGTTGGGAACCTTGACGTCGGCAAAGTCGAACGAGAATGTTGTCGGCACGATGACGCCGTCGCGCAGTGCGCGGGTGTTCGGATAGTTGCCCAGCAACGTCTTCAATGTCGGCTTTGGTCCGGTCATGCGCTTTCCAGGCTGGGGTAGACGGAGCAGGCCGTGCCCGAGAAGATCCTGGTCCTATCCTCGAGGCTGAGCGAGGATGTGGCTTCCAGCGCCTGGTTCAACTGAGTGGCCAGGCTACCCGGCGAAGCGGGAAAATTGGAGCCCCAGGCGATGCGCCGCGCCCCGAAGGAGTTCACCAGCGCTTCGATGAAGCTTGCCGGCGTCGCGTGCCCCTGCTGCGACTCGCGCACGTTATGGGTCGTGTATTTGATGTGGAGGTTCGGGTACTTCGCAAAGCCGAACAGCGGCATCGCGTTGGCGTACGGCGGCCCATCGGTGAGTTCCGGCCGGGCGCCGTGGTCCAGCAGCACGACAGCTTCCGGAAATCGCTCCAGGACGGTTTCGAGCTGACTCAGCTTGTCCGCCCGCAGCTGGACGCACACCGGAATCCGTCGCCGCGACAGGTGCTCCCACGCCGGCGCCGAGCGCGCATCGTCGAGGCGAACGCTAGCGTCGGCTGCCGTGTGCCCAGCGACGAACACCCGCACTCCGCTCAAGCCTGCCGCCATCCAGTGCTCGATCCGTTTGATCGCGTCGACGCTGGTGAAATCCACCGAAAAGACACCCGCGAATTCCCGTCGATGCTTTTTCACGCACGCGGCGACGTAACTGTTGTCGTGTCCGTAGCAGGTCGATGCCTGGACCAGGATGGACTGCGCAACGCCGGCTTCGCGCATCGCTGCCAGCATTCCGCTGTCCGTCACCGGTCGCTCCCGGGACCAGTCGGATTGCTTGCCGCCCATCGGGTCGGTTGGAAACCGCGCCGGGTTGTCGGAAATGACGTGGCTGTGGGTGTCGACCACGGGGAACGGAATGGCAGGTGGCATTGGGCGCGTCTCCAGGCGAGGGCGAATGATGCGTTCATCCGCATAAGTTGGCCAGTTTAATATCGGCCTGTGTCCATAAAGTGCTGCTTATGTCCAATAGACTTGCGCCATGGCACGACTTGACTGGTATATCAGGGCCAATCTCAAGCCCAGGCACTTGCAGCTCCTTGTTGCACTCGACGACCTGCGTCACGTTGGGCGCGTCGCAAGCAGCCTGCATGTGTCGCAACCCGCGGTGTCGCTTGCGCTTGGCGAACTCGAGAAGGGCCTCGGGATGAAGCTGTTCGAACGCACTCCGCGGGGAGTGGTTCCGAACAGCTACGGGGAATGCCTCATCAGGCACGCCCGTATTGTTCTCACGACGCTGGGCGATGCTCGTGACGAGCTGCACGCCTTGCAGACGGGAGCGTCAGGAAAAATCGCCGTCGGAGCGTTGCCCGCCGTCACGCCAGGCCTTATTCCCCAGGCGCTCTTGCTGTTCAAACGCTCGTCCCCGAATACCCGCGTCGTGGTGCATGAGGGGCCGATGGATACGCTCCTGCCCGAGCTGCGGCGCAACTCACTCGACATGGTGGTTGGCCGCCTCGCGCATCCCGATCTCTCCGGCGACCTGCAGGAAGAGACGCTTGATGAAGGCGAGGTCGTGCTGGTTGTCGCACAGGGCCACGCCTTTGCGAAGAAGAAACGCATCCGCTGGAAAGACCTCTCGGCCTTTCCCTGGGTGCTGCCTCCCGTCGGATCGCTCCAGCGCGAGCCACTGGAGAGCGCACTGCAGCAGAATGGCTGCGAGCTGCCAGCCAATTTCATCGAGACCCTGTCTGTCCACGTGATTACTGGCTACCTGCAGTCGTCCGACGCGATCGGCTCGCTGTCCCGTGTCGCCGCCAGTCACTACATCGGCATCGGCGTGCTGGCGCAGTTGCCGCTGGCACTTCCTGATCCCCGGCGGCCCATCGGAATCATGTGGAGCCGGCACAAGCCTGTGTCGCCGGCCGCTGACACGTTCAAAGCGTGCCTTCGTGAAGTGGCCAAAGGGCTGAAACATTAGCTGCGGCTGATCCTCACACAGATTGCTGTGCAAGGTGTGCACGTCACTGATCGCCAAGCGTGCCAGTGGCCAGCCTGTAACCTTCGCCGCGAACCGTCCGGATGATGTGGCGGCGCTCCAGCGGCTTGGAGCGGAGCTTGGAGATGACCGCGTCCACGCTCCTGTCGCAGGTTTCAGCGCCGTGGGCGTGCAGGTAATCCAGCAGCACGTCGCGTGAGACGACTGCGCCCGCGCTTTCGATCAGCGCCGCGACGATCCGGTTCTCCTGATGCGAAAGCCCGATAACGGGGCCGTCCTCGGCGGTCAGTTTTCGCATCATCGCGTCGTGCCGCAGACCGCAGACCGTCGAAAGCGGCAGCGGCTCGCCGAACCCGATGCGGCGCCGCAGCACCGCGTGGATGCGGGCTACCAACTCGCGCGGCGGGAACGGCTTGCCGACATAGTCGTCGGCGCCGTGTCCTAACCCTTCGATGCAGGACTCCGGATCGCCGTGCGCGCTCACCATGATGATGGGGACGTGCGGATATTCCACCTTCGTCCATCTGCATAGGCTGAGTCCGCCTTCGTCAGGCAACGCCAGATCCAGCAGGACGATGTCCTGTCTTCCAGCATCATGCGTTGCGCCGCAAATGGACGAGCAGGGTGCAATCGACTACGCTCGCAGCCTGCATTCGATGGTCAACACGTCAGCGGCGATGAAGCGTAAGGCCTGAGCGCAGGGCAAGCCGGGCTGGCCACGGCAAAGTTCACCATGACATTTCATCCGACGCGGCGGCAGGCAATCCTGGGCGGGGCAGCTTGTGCCATGTCGCTCGCACTGCCCGTTGCGGCGCAGACGTTCCCTTCCAAACCGATGCGCATCATCGTGCCGTTCACACCGGGCGGATCGAGCGACGTGCTCGCGCGTGCGATCGGGCTCGAGCTGGGCAAGGCGCTCAACCAGGCGGTGCTGATCGACAACGTGCCCGGCGCCGGCGGCTCGGTCGGGGCCGAGAAGGCCGCCAAGTCCCCTGCCGATGGCTACACGCTTCTGATGGGGCACATCGGCACGCTTGCGATCAACCCCGCGCTCTACCCCAGGCTGGGGTACGACCCGGTGCGCAGCTTCACTCCCGTGGCCTGGATCGCTCGCGTTCCAAACGTGCTGGTGGTCAACGCTTCGGTTCCGGCCCAGAGCCTGAAAGAGCTGATTGCATTGGCGAAGGCCCGGCCGGGCCAGCTTGCCTACGGGTCCGGGGGCAACGGCAGTGCGGCGCACACCACCATGGAATATCTGAAGATGCAGACAGGCACGTCATTTCTGCACATTCCTTATCGAGGGACTGCGCCTTCGGTGACTGACCTGCTGGCTGGGCAGGTCCAGGTGCTCTTCACCGGAGTGCCCGCACTGCTGCCTCACATCAAGGCCGGCAAGATGCGCGCCCTCGCGGTGTCCAGCCCGAATCGACTGGCGCTGCTGCCGGACGTTCCGACAGTGGCTGAGAGCGGCGTCGCCGGCACGAAGGGCTTCGAAGCAGACCAGTGGTATGGGCTCGTCGCCCCTGCGGGCACACCGCCGGAAATCGTATCTCTCCTGAACCAGCATGTGAACAAGGCGCTCAGCTCCGATGAGGTTCGCGCGCGACTGGCGGCGGAGGGCGCTGACCCAACCCCGGCCTCGCCGCAGGAGTTCGGACAGCTGATCGCACGGGAGATCCCGCGGTGGCGGCGGGTCGTGCAGAGCGCACGTATCTCCGTGGACTGACACCATCACGACGAAGGAACTCCATGACATCCCTTACCCGCATGCTGCTTGCCGGTCTGCTGGCCGCGACCCTGACCACATCGTGGGGCCAGGCGCCGACTGCGAAGACGGAAGTGCTCTGGCTGGGCTAGTCGGCATTCCGCATCATGACGCCTGGCGGCTTCGGCGACATGCGCTTCATCGCCGATTACGACAAGCCGGACCTGGTGCTGATGCCGATTGGCGGCAACTTCACCATGGGACCTGCCGACGCGGCCTACGCGACCCGCGAGTGGATCCGGCCCGGCGCCGTGATCCCGATGCACTTGGGAGCCAATCCGCTTGGCCGTGGAACGCCGGACGAATACATTCGGGCACTCGGGCCGTCGACCACCCGCTTCCTGCCACTCAAGCCGGGGGAGAAGGCGGTGTTCTGACATCAGCCTTGGTACGCACGGGCGACTTTGGCATACTGCCGCACCGCTCCAGCAACGAGAAAAAAATGTTCCATCCCTTGCTTCTCCGCGCCGTACTGGCGCTGCTGCTGGGCGTCGCTGCCGTTGCGCCGGTGCAGGCCCAGTCCGCGGCCCGCACCATCCGCTTCGTGGTGCCTTTCGGGCCGGGCGGAGCGGGTGACCTCACCGCCAGGATCGTGGCCCAGAAGATGTCCGAATCCATGGGCCAGCCGATCGTGATCGACAACAAGCCCGGTGCCGGCGGCGTGGTTGCAACCTCCGCCGTGGCCAAGGCGGCGCCCGATGGCCTGACGCTGCTGCTGCTCACCAACGCCACCGCAGTTACCGCCAGCATGTTCAAGTCGCTGCCGTACGACACGCTCAAGGACCTGGCACCGATCACCACCATTGGCTACTTCGACATGGCGGTGGTGGCCTCCCCAGATTCGCCCTTCAAGACCCTGCCCGAGCTCCTGGCCTATGCGAAGGCAAACCCCGGCCGCCTGAACATCGGGTCGATCAACGTCGGCAGTTCGCAGAACCTGGCGGCGCAGATGTTCAAGAGCGGCGCAGGGATCGACGCGCAGGTGGTGCCCTTCAACGGAACGCCGGCGCTCGTGACCGCCCTGCGCGGGGGGAGCATCGACGCGGCCGTCGAGATCCTTGCGCCCATGGTCACGCAGATCAAGGGCAATGCGCTGCGCGCGCTGGCGGTGATGGGCGACAAGCGCACCCCCGACCTGCCGGGCGTTCCCACCGTTGCCGAGAGCGGCGTGCCGGGCTTCGGCGTTTCGGCGTGGAACGGCATGGGCACCACGGGCGGCACGCCGCCTGCAATCATCGAGAGGCTGAACCGCGAGGCCAATGCCGCGCTCGCCTCGCCCGACGTGCGCAAGCGCCTGGCCGAGCTCTATGTCGAAGCGCGCGGCAGCACGGCCGACCAGATGTCGAAGCTGCTGCAAAGTGAGATCCAGCGCTGGTCGCAGGTGATCGACCAGGCCGGCATCCCCAGGCTTTGAGTTCCATCAAGCGAAACCAGAGGCATTGACATGAGCACCCCCGACAAAGCGCCGGCCGCCATCCAGCCCCCGCATCCCAACCCGAGCCGCCCGGCGTACCGCCCGCCGCCCGGTGCGTGCGACGCGCACTGCCACGTGTTCGGGCCCGGTGACCGCTTCCCCTACTCCGGCAAACGTACCTACACGCCGCCCGACGCGCCGGTGGAGCGCCTGCGCGCCCTGCACGAGATGCTGGGCATCGAACGCGTGGTGCTGGTGCAGGCCAGCGTGCACGGCGACGACAACAGCGCGATGCTCGACGCCATTGCGCAGTCGCCTGACACCTACCGTGGCGTCGCCATGGTCGGCCCCGGGGTCACCGACGCCGAGCTGCAGGCACTGCACCGCGGCGGCGTGCGCTCTGTGCGTTTCAATTTCGTCCAGCATCTGGGGGGCGCCCCGGATCTGCCCACGGTGCAGCGGATGGCGGAGCGCATCAAGCCGCTGGGCTGGCACCTGGTGCTGCACCTCGATGCCGAGGACCTGGTCACCTACCGGGACTTCCTGCTGGGCCTGCCGGTGCCTTTCGCCATCGACCACATGGGCCGGACGATGGTCAAGAACGGCCTGCAGCAACGTCCCTTCGAGCTACTGCTGGATCTCATGAAGACCAACGAAAGGGCATGGGTGAAGGTGACTGGCGCCGAACGCATTTCCGATGCGCTGTCCGCAGCCCCGGGCGGCCCTTATTCGGACGCCGTGCCTTTCGCGCGCAGGCTCATCGAGGCCGCGCCCGACCGCGTTTTGTGGGGCACCGACTGGCCGCATCCCAACGTGCGCGAGATGCCCGACGACGGCAAGCTGGTTGACCTGCTGCCGCAGTTCGCATCGGACGAGACACAGCTGCGCAAGCTGCTGGTGGACAACCCCACGCGTCTTTACTGGTACGACTGAGCCTGCGCTGCAGGTTTGCCGAGGTCACCCGGATCGCACCAGGCCCGACCAGATCGCCATCTCCTGGAGAAAGCCGCAGCAAGCTCCATCACCTCCGCGCCTGCGCCAGCAGCTCGAGTCCGGCGCCAGCGCTCCGCAAGCGCCAACTGGCCGAAGTCGGGTCAGTTGCGGCCTTTTGTCCCGCAACGGGGAGAAAAGCTCGGGGCACCAGGAACGGGTTCGAGAAACGCGGGTGCGCGAGCGGCGCCACCACCCGCGCGATGGCGCTGGACAGACTCCATACGGTCCGTGATGCTCCTGGATAGCAAGTGTGGGAATAACCCTAAGTTCCAGGAAGATGCCGCGGGGGACACCGCGATAACCGTCGGTGATCGCGGTCTTGGTTCCGGCGCTGCCCCGGGCCCAAAGAGGGAGAGCTATGCCGTACGCCTTCTCGGGGGCCGTATTCCGCCGCCAAAAAACTCAGTTGTGCCGGCTTTCTTGGGAACGCATCCCATCGTCCACCAGGTGAGCTCTACATATAAGTGCGTCCTATAGCTGCCACAGGAAATAAGTAGTTTCGCCAGATACCCTTGAAACCTAGACTCGTCCCCAGCCTAGGCCGAGACGTCAGAACGGCGCGTGCGAACGACAACGAGGATGCAATGAAACCGGCAGCAGCAAAGAACATCAGCTTCGTCAGCCATAGCGACATCGGTGGCCGCGGTGACGGCGTCCAGATCATGGTGCATCGCGGCTACGCGTACGTGGGCCACGGCTTCAGCAACGGTATCTCGGTGATTGACGTGCGCGATCCGCGCCAGCCGAAAACGGTCAACTTCATTGCATGTCCGCCAGGCACGCGCGCGTTGCACCTGCAAACGCATGACGACCTGCTGCTCTGCGTCAATGCGCCGAGCGTATGGACGATGGAGGAATTCCAAAAGGACGAAAAAGTTTATTTCGGGGCCTCGCCGGTGGACAGCCTCAAGCGCCAGATGGGTAAGTTCACGTCCGGGGTGCGCGTGTTCGACATCAAGGACCCGGTGAACCCCCGCGAGATCGGCTTCATGCCCGTCGACGGCATCGGACCGCACCGGATCTGGTACGTTGGCGGGCGGTACGCGTACGCATCGATCCACTTCGCCGACTACACCGACCAGATCTTCGCCGTCATCGACCTGCAGGATCCCAGCAGGCCCGAGGTCGTGGGCAAGTGGGCGCTCCCGGGCATGTGGGCCGGCGGCGGCGAAAAGCCGACGTGGAAGCCGGGCCGGCGCTACTCGCTGCACCACGCGCTCGTGGCGGGCGACCTTGCGTTCGGCTCCTGGCGCGACGGCGGGATGACCATCCTCGACATCAAGGACAAGACCAACCCTAAACTGCTTGCACACCGCAACACGGACCCGCCGTTCGGGGGCATGACCCATTCCGCGCTGCCGCTACCAGACCGCAACCTGCTGGTGCTTGCCGATGAAGCCACAGGGACCGACCAGCCGAAGTACATCTGGGTCTACGACGTACGCGAGCCGACGAACCCGGTCAGCATCGCGACAATGCCGCAGCCGAAGGAGGCCGACTACTTCGCCAAGGGAGGCAAATTCGGCTCCCACAACCTGCACGAGAACAGGCCGGGTTCGTTCCAGAGTTCGCGCCTGGTGTTCGCCACTTACTACAACGCGGGCGTGCGCGCATACGACATCACCGACCCGTTCCGCCCCGAGGAGATGGGGTACTTCGTGCCTCCCGACCCCGAGAAGATGATGGATCCCAGGCCGGGCATGCCGCAGGTGATCCAGAACGCGGACTGCTACGTCGACAAGGACGGGTTCATGTACGTCACCGATCCCAACGCCGGGCTCTACATCCTTCACTATGACGGCAAGCTGTACTGACAGCCGGCCAACACCCCTCAAGCCCAAAAAAAGGAGACGAGACATGAAGTGGATCAAGAATGCATGCGCGGCGGGCATCGTCGCGGCCGCGGCCTGCGCCAGCG
>JANXVP010000179.1 GCA_025351615.1 Ramlibacter sp.
GCCGCGCGCCAGCACCGGCCCCAGCGCCACGCCGGTATGCGTGCCGAGTTTCACCACCTTCTCCGGCGGCGCCTGCGCCACCACCTTGCCGCCGGCGTTGCCGCCTTCCGGTCCGAGGTCGATGATCCAGTCGGCTTCGGCGATTACGTCGAGATCGTGCTCGATCACCAGCACGCTGTGGCCGCCGTCCACCAGCCGGTGCAGCACGCGGATCAGCTTCTCGACGTCCGCCATGTGCAGGCCCACCGTGGGCTCGTCGAGCACGTACAGGGTGTGGGGCGCTTTCTGGCCGCGCCGCGTGATGTCGTCGCGCACCTTGGCCAGCTCCGTCACCAGCTTGATCCGCTGCGCCTCACCGCCCGACAGCGTCGGCGACGGTTGCCCCAGCGTCAGGTAGCCGAGCCCGACGTCCTCCAGCAAGCGCAGCGGGTGCGAGATGTTTGGCATCGAGGCAAAAAACTCCACCGCCTCATCCACTTCCATCTGCAGCACGTCGCCGATGCTCTTGCCGCGCCAGGTGACGGCCAGCGTCTCCGGATTGAAGCGTGCGCCGTGGCAGGACTCGCACGGCACCTTCACGTCCGGCAGGAAGCTCATACCGATGGTGCGCATGCCCTGGCCTTCGCAGGTCGGGCAGCGGCCCTCGCCGGTGTTGAAGGAAAAGCGGCCGGGACCGTAGCCACGGGCCCGCGCTTCCAGCGTGTCGGCGAACAGCTTGCGAATCGTGTCCCAGAAGCCGATGTAGGTTGCCGGGCAGGAGCGCGGCGTCTTGCCGATCGGCGTCTGGTCGACTTCGAGCACGCGATCGATGGCCTGGTAGCCGTCCAGCGCCTTGCAGCCGACCCAGGCCGGATGCTTGCCCCTGGCGTCGGCATCCCGGCCCGCCTTGGTATACCGCTGCTGCACCACCGCCTGCACGTTGTACAGCAACACGTCACGCGCCAGCGTTGATTTGCCGGAGCCCGAGACACCGGTGACCGCGACCAGGCGGCGCAGCGGCACGTCGACATCGATGCGCTGCAGGTTGTGCAGGTCGGCGCCGCGCAGCTCCAGCTTTTCTCCCTTCAGGTCGACAAGCCGGCGCGGCTGCACCGGGTGCTTCATCGCATGCAGCAGATAGCGGCCGGTGACGGACTCCTCGACGCTGCTGATGTCGCTCACCTGGCCTTGCGCGACCACCCGACCGCCCCGCTTGCCGGCGCTGGGACCGATGTCGATGATGTGGTCCGCGCGTCGGATCGTGTCCTCGTCGTGCTCCACCACCACCAGCGTGTTGCCTTTTTCGCCGAGCTTGTGCAGCGCGTTCAGCAGGATCTGGTTGTCGCGTGCGTGCAAGCCGATGGTCGGTTCGTCCAACACGTAGCAGACGCCCTGCAGGTTCGAACCGAGCTGCGCGGCGAGCCGGATGCGCTGCGCTTCGCCGCCCGACAGCGTCGGGGCGCCTCGGTCCAGGGTCAGGTAGCCGAGTCCGACTTCCTCCAGGAATTCCAGCCGCCCCCTGATCTCGGGAATCAGGTCGCGCGCAATGCCTTGCTCACGTGCCGACAGAACGTCCTTGACCTGCAGGCTCTCGATCCATCGTCGCACCTCGACCACCGACAACGCCGCCACGTCGGCGATCCCGGTTTCGTCGAACTGCACGTTGCGCGCCTGCAGGTTCAGCCGGTTGCCATGGCAGGTGGGACAAGCCTCGTCCGCGACATCGGCCACCTCGGCCTCGCCGAAGGTCTGCTCCCGGCCCTTGGTGTGGTCATCGTCACGGATGGTGTCGTCGAACGCCTTGCGCTGGTCGCGCGTGAGCGCCACGCCGGTCCCCACGCAATCGGGGCACCAGCCGTGCTTGCTGTTGTACGAGAACAGCCGCGGATCGAGTTCGGGATAACTGGTGCTGCAAATTGGGCAAGCGCGGCGCACCGAGAACACTTCGATCTTGCCGATGTGGTGGTGCTGGTCCATGCCGGCCAGAAAGGCGCCTCTCAGGCCATCAAGCGGCGCGAGGACGTGCAGGACTCCCTTGCCATGGTCAAGGGCCTGCGCCAGCTTCTCACGCAACAAGCCTTCGTTGGCAGCCGTCACGTCAAGGTCGCACACCGGCAGCTCGATGGTGTGTTCCTTGAAGCGGTCGATGCGCGGAAAGCCGGTCGTCGGCAGGAAGTTGCCATCGACCCGCAGGTGCGTGTAGCCGCGCGGCCGGGCCCAGTCGGCCAGCTCGGTGTAAACGCCCTTGCGGTTGATCACCAGCGGCGCCAGCAGGCCGATATGTTGTCCCTTGTAGCGTTTCATCAGCTGCGCCGCGATGCTGTCGGCGCTCTGGGGCTTCACCTCGGCGCCGTCATGCACGCAATGCTGAACGCCAAGCTTGACGTACAGCAGGCGCAGGAAGTGCCAGACCTCCGTGGTGGTGCCGACGGTGGACTTGCGGCCGCCGCGCGAGAGCCGCTGCTCGATCGCCACCGTTGGGGGGATGCCATACACCGCGTCCACTTCCGGTCGCCCTGCCGGCTGCACGATGCTGCGGGCATAAGCGTTCAAGGATTCCAGATAGCGCCGCTGGCCCTCGTTGAACAGGATGTCGAAGGCCAACGTCGATTTGCCGGAACCGGAAACGCCGGTGACGACGCTGAACTTGTTGTGAGGGATGTCGACCGACAGCGATTTGAGGTTGTGCTCGCGGGCGTTGACGATCTGGATCGCGCTGGGCCTTGCGACTGGCCGATTTGGGGTCTGACCCCAATTGGCTGACTGCTCCTGGGCGCGCATCCCCAGCGTGCTGTCGTAGTCGCGGAGCGCCTTGCCGGTATGCGACGTGGCGTGTTGCTTCACGTCTTCCGGCGTGCCTTCGGCAACCACGAAACCGCCAGCGTCACCGCCTTCGGGGCCCAGGTCGATCAGCCAGTCGGACGAGCGGATCACGTCGAGGTTGTGCTCGATGATGATCATCGAGTTGCCGGCTTCGAGCAGCTTGCGCAGCGCCCGCATCAGTTTGGCGATGTCGTCGAAGTGCAGGCCGGTGGTCGGCTCGTCGAACAGGAACAGCGTGCCGCGCGTGGCTGTCGGCTGCCGGCTGCCGGTCGCGCTTTTGGCAGCCCCCGCGAGGAAGCCGGCCAACTTGAGCCGCTGGGACTCGCCGCCAGACAAGGTCGGCACCGGCTGGCCGAGCTTCACGTATTCCAGTCCGACGTCGACGATCGGTTGCAGCGCACGGATCACGTCGCGGTCGTTCGCGAACAGCAAAGCTGCTTCGCTCACTGTCAGGTTGAGCACGTCGGCCACATTCATCGTGCGCGGCTTCAGTGTGCCGACCGGCTGGCGCTCGATCATCACCTCGAGAATCTCCGGTCGGTAGCGCTTGCCGTCGCAGTCCGGACAGCGCAGGTAAACGTCGGAGAGGAATTGCATCTCGACGTGCTCGAAGCCGGAGCCGCCACAGGTCGGGCAACGTCCATCTCCGCTGTTGAAGCTGAATTTGGAGCCGGTGTAGCCGCGCTGACGGGCCAGCGGCGCGCCGGCAAAGATTTCGCGCACCGCATCCCAGGCGCCGACATAACTCACCGGATTGGAGCGCGCGGTCTTGCCGATCGGCGACTGGTCGACGAACACCACATCGCTCAAGTGATCGGCGCCCAGCATGCGGTCATGCTGCCCAGGCGTTTCGGTTGCCTTGCCGAAATGGCGCGCCAGCGCGGGCGCCAGCACGTCCTGGATCAGGCTCGACTTCCCCGAGCCCGACACTCCGGTCACGGTGACCAGGCGCTGCAACGGGAATTCGACCGACACGTTCTTCAGGTTGTGCTCGCGCGCGCCTTCGAGCACCAGGCGAGGCGTCGCGTCGGTCACTGCACGCTTGAAGCCCATGCCGATCTGCTTGCGGCCACCAAGATAATTTCCCGTGAGGGTATCCGCGCGCCGCAACTCATCGGTCGTGCCGTCGAACACAATCTGCCCGCCGCGCTCGCCCGGCCCCGGGCCCATGTCGATCATGCGGTCGGCCGCCATCATCACCGCCGGGTCGTGTTCCACGACGACCAGCGTGTTGCCGGCATCCCGCAGGCGCTTCATCGCCTCTGTGATGCGATGCATGTCGCGCGGGTGCAGGCCGATGCTGGGCTCGTCCAGCACGAACAGCGTGTTCACCAGCGAAGTGCCGAGCGCTGTGGTCAGGTTGATGCGTTGCACTTCACCGCCGGAGAGCGTGCGGCTCTGCCGGTCCAGCGTCAGGTATCCGATGCCGACATCCACCAGGTATTTCAGCCGGGTGGTGATCTCCTCGAATAGCAGCTTGAGCGCCTGGTGCTCGCCGTCATGGCCATGGCCATTGGTCTGCGGCGACACCCGGTCGAAAAACTTCCGCAGCCGGTCGATTGGCATCAGCATCAGGTCGTGCAGGCACAGGCCGGGGAGCGCCTCGAGTTGCTCGCGGGTCCAGTCGACGCCGACCGGCAGGAAGCGCCTGGCCGGCTCGAGCACCGCGTCCGCATCCTCCTTGCTGCCGACGCGCCAGAGCAGGCTGTCGGTCTTCAGACGCGCGCCCGCGCACACATGGCAGGGCGTGTAGCTGCGGTATTTGGACAGCAGCACGCGGATGTGCATCTTGTACGCCTTGCTCTCCAGGTATTCGAAAAAGCGCTTGATGCCGTACCACTGCTTGCTCCAGTTGCCGTCCTTGTAATTCGGGTTGCCACCGATCACCCACTGCTGCTGTTCGGGAGTCAGTTTGTACCAGGGCGTGTCGCGCGGAATGCCGGCCGCCTCGGCATACTTCATCAAGTCGTCCTGGGCTTCCGACCAGGCCGGCGTCTGGATGGTCTTGATGGCGCCGGCGCGCAGCGTGAGCTTGTCGTTGGGGATCACCAGCCCGTAGTCGACGCCGATGACGCGGCCGAAGCCGCGGCAGGTTTCGCAGGCGCCGACTGCGGAGTTGAACGAGAACATCGACGGGATTGGATCGCCATAGCGGATGTCGCTGTGCGGACAGTGCAGCCCGGTGGAGAATTTCCAGACGTCGTCATTTCCGGCTTCGCCCGTCACGTAGACGCTCATCCGCCCGGAACCGCGCTTCAACGCCACTTCGATCGCTTCCAGCGCGCGCGCGCGCTCGGTGCCCTGGATGCGGAAGCGGTCGGCGACAACGTCGAGCACCTTGCGCGGACCGGTGGGCGTTGCCACTTCGCGCTCGGCCTGGACACGGGTGAAGCCGCTCGCCGCGAGCCACTGTTCGAGTTCTTCCGGCGTGGTGCCAGCGGGCAATTCCACCGGGAAGGTCACGACCAGCCGTGGATCGGTTCCGGCCGTCCGCGCCATCAGTGCGGCATAAATCGTGTCGGGGCTGTCGTGCCGCACCGCCAGCGCCGTCTTGCGGTCGAACAGATTGGCGGCACGCGCGAACAACAGTTTCAGATGATCGTTCAGCTCCGTCATCGTCCCGACCGTGGAACGCGAAGAGCGGACCGGATTGGTCTGGTCGATCGCAATCGCGGGCGGCACGCCGTCGACCCGGTCCACCGCCGGCTTGTCCATCCGGTCCAGAAACTGGCGCGCATAGGCCGAGAAGGTCTCGACATAGCGCCGCTGGCCTTCGGCATACAGCGTGTCGAACACCAGGCTCGATTTGCCGGAACCGCTGGGGCCGGTAACCACTATCAGTTCGCCGGTGCGCAGGTCGAGGTCGAGGTTCTTGAGGTTGTGCTGCCTCGCGCCGCGGATGCGGATCAGTCCCTGGGTCATCCGGGTGCTCTTTTCTGGAGTGAGGCGGAACATTCTAGGGAACGCGACCCGCCAGCGCCGGCATGGGGTTACTGCCGCGGCCGCGGCCAGCTACTTCTTCGGATTCCGCCGGATACCCGCCGGCACCGCGGCGGACTGCTCCCACGCTCCCGAAGCAAACCACGCGTTGCCTTCGATGAACTCGCGCAGCATCGGCAGCGCATCGAAGCCCCAGAACAGCTTGCCGTCCACCACCATGGACGGAACGCCGAACAGGCCGAGCGCGATCGCCTCCTCGGCATTGGCCTTGAGCTCGTCCTTGACCTCGTCGCTTGCGGGATCGCGGACTGGCGCCAGGATCTGCGTCAAACCGGCCAGGCGCGACGCGTCCCCCGCATCGGCGCCGCCGCGCCACACATGGCGGAAAACCGTCTCGGCGACGAACCGGTTGATCTTTCCCGCGTTGCCGCAGGCCAGCGCCAGACGCAGCAGCGGCAATGGATTGAACGGATGGGCCTGCGGCATCTGCAGATCGATGCCGTGTCGCGCTGCGAGCCAGAGCACCTGCCGGTAAGTCCAGTCGCGTTTGGGCCGGATTTCCGCCGGCCCGAGCTGGCCGTGGTGCTTGAGCAATCCCGCGAACAGCAATGGTTTGTAGTCGACGCTGTAGCTCAGCCCCTGAAGCGCTTGCGGCAACTGTTCGAACGCGAGGTAAGCGTAGGGCGAGATGAAGTCGAGATAAAACGTGATCCGCTTCATGCGCTGCCCCTTTCCTCGATCATCGCCCAAACGGCTCGCCGGCCCTGGTCGTCCATCATCCCCCAGGTGGCAATCTCGTCGATGCTGCGCAAACAGCCTTCGCACAAGCCGTTCGCCGCATCCATGCGGCAGACCGACGTACAAGGAGACGGCAGCGCCTGACCCGCCGCAAGCTGCCGCACCTCACGCGCGCGCTCCGAGATCAGTCCGGCGGCGCTCGTGCGCTGCGCTTGGGTAAGCTTCATTGCTTCAGTATCCCCTTTGCACGTCCACCACCCCGGCGACGGGTTCGCCGCGCTCCATCGCCAGCATCTTGCCGGCGATCTGCGCCACGCTTTCGCCGCGCAGCGTGCGGGCCGAGGTGTGCGGCGTCACCGTGATCCGGGGATGGCGCCAGAACGGGTGCGCGGCGGGCAGCGGCTCCGTCCGGAAGACGTCGAGCGCGGCGCCGGCCACATGACCGCTGTTGACCAGCGCAACCAGATCGTCGTCGACCAGATGCGCGCCGCGCGCGACGTTGACCACATAAGCACCCGCCATCAGTTTCGAAAGATTCTCGCGATTCATGATGCCTTCCGTGTCCGGCGTGAGCGGCAGCAGGCAAACCAGCACCCGCGTGCCGCGCAGAAACGCATCGAACCGCGCAGCGCCGGCAAAACATTCCACACCCGGCACCTGCCTGGCGGTACGGCTCCAGCCGCGCACCGGGAACTCGAAGTGCGCGAGCGCCTGCGCCACCCGCTGGCCCAGGACGCCCAGGCCCATGACACCGACGGGAAAGTCCCTGCGCTCGCGTGGCCGCTGGAACGCCCAACGCGCCTGTGACTGCTCCTTGTCGTAGACGTCGAATTTGCGGAAGTGCCGGATCACGGCGTGGGTCACGAACTCAGCCATCTGCACAGCCATGCCACCGTCGTCAATGCGGACCAGTGTCGCGCCCGCCGGCAGCTTCAGTTGCAGCAGCGCATCGACACCGGCGCCGATATTGAAGATACCTTTGAGCCCCGGCTGTTCGTCCAGGAACTGCTGGGGCGGCGCCCACACCACCCCGTGGTCCGCTTGCGGCGCACCGGGTTGCCACACGTCGATCTCGACGCCTGGCAGCGCCTGGCGAAAGCCATCCAGCCAAGGCTCGGCCTTGGTGTTGGCGCAGCAGAAAGCAATTCTCATGTGGGTATTTTGCTTCGCTGGCGGGGGGGCGCGGCCGTCAGACTGCCAGTTTGAGCAATTCCGCGCCCTCGGCAACCTGGTCGCCCGGCGCATAAAGCACCTCGGCCACCATGCCATCGGCCGGCGCTGCGATCGTGTGTTCCATTTTCATCGCTTCCATCACCGCCAGCGCCTGGCCCTTGCTGACCTTGTCGCCAGCCCTGACCGAGAACGAAACGATTTTTCCAGGCATCGGCGCCGTCAGCCGGCCCAGGTCGACGACGCCCTCTCCAGCATGGGCGAGCAAGTCGGTCGCCAGAATCTGCGTCGCGCCCCGCGCCATGAACACGTGGTCCAGCTCGCCGCTGCTGTACACGCGCACCATCTGCCGCTGGCCTGCATAACGCACGTCGATACTCTCGCCGGCGCGGACGAATTCCAGGGGCGCGGCTGCGGCTGCGCCAATCGAAAGCGCGAGCGCACCGTCGTGCCCGTAAGCCAGCTCCGCGTCCTGCGTCTGGCCGTGGAATTCAAACTGGAAGCGCCGCGTCGCGATGCCGTGCGAGCGCCAGCCGTCGCGCCGGCTGAACGGGTCGCTTCCCTGCAGCGCCTGCTCGTCCAGCAAGGTCTGCGCAACCGCGGCCGCAGCCGCCTGCGGCAGCCCGACCGGCTCCTGGTTGAACAGCAAGGCGCGTTCGCGCTCGATCAGCGCGGTGTCCAGATCGGCATGCGAAAACGACGGGCTGCGGACCACTTGCCGCAGGAACTGGACATTGGTGGAGAGACCGACGATGTGGGTCTGCGCCAATGCTTCATCGAGCCTGGCCAGCGCCTGCTCGCGCGTGTCGGCATGGACGATCAGCTTGGCGATCATCGAGTCGTAGAACGGTGAGATCGCGTCGCCCTCGCGCACCCCGTCGTCGATCCGCACCGCGCTTGTTTCGAATGCCGAAGCCGCAGGCTTGCGGTACACCCGCAGCGTGCCGGTGGCCGGCAGGAAATTGTTGTTCGGGTTTTCCGCGCAGATGCGGGCCTCGATGGCGTGGCCTGTGATTTTGAGCTGCTCCTGCAGCAGCGGCAGCGGCTCGCCGGATGCAACGCGCAGCTGCCACTCCACCAGGTCCAGGCCGGTGATTGCTTCGGTAACGGGATGCTCGACCTGCAGCCTCGTGTTCATCTCCATGAAAAAGAAACTCATCGCCCCGTCCCTGCGCTGCTCGACGATGAATTCCACCGTTCCGGCGCCGACATAGTTGACCGCCCGGGCTGCCGCAACCGCCGCTTCTCCCATCTGCTTTCGCATGGAGGGCATCAAGCCGGGTGCAGGAGCTTCTTCCAGCACCTTCTGGTGCCGGCGCTGCACCGAGCAATCGCGCTCGAACAGCCAGACGCAGTTGCCCTGGCTGTCGCCGAACACCTGGATCTCGATATGCCGCGGCCGCTGCACATATTTTTCGACCAGCACGGCGTCGTTGCCGAAACTGTTGACCGCCTCGCGCTTGCACGACGCCAGCGCGGCATCGAAGTCCGCGGCCTGTTCCACCACCCGCATCCCCTTGCCGCCGCCGCCCGCGCTGGCCTTGATCAGCACCGGGTAGCCGATCCGGTCCGCCTCACTTTTCAGCAGCGCCGTGTCCTGGCTGGCGCCGTGATAGCCGGGCACCAGCGGCACGCCGGCTTGTTCCATCAGCCGCTTGGATTCCGCCTTGAGCCCCATTGCCTTGATTGCCGAAGGCGTGGGGCCGATGAAGACCAGCCCCGCATCGGCGCAGGCCTGCGCAAATTCCTCGTTTTCGCTCAGGAAGCCATAGCCCGGATGAACCGCCTGGGCGCCCGTCGACCTGGCCGCCTCGATGATCCGCTCCCAGCGCAGGTAGCTGTCCCTGGGCGCGCTGCCGCCGATGTGCACCGCCTCGTCGCAGGCGTGGACATGCTTGGCGCCGGCGTCCGCATCGGAGTAC